>NZ_JAKRNB010000019.1:0-45950 GCF_022347395.1 Corynebacterium sp. ACRPF | reverse complement strand
CGACAACGCTATCCCAACCGAGTACGAACACTCGATAGGAATCAGAAAAGGCCCCATGAAGTAACTAACCGTGTACCCGCCCGCGACACGCCGAGCGGACACACATTCTGCTACTTAACCCCGACCTCGTCTACAGTGTATAGCTTATATAACTGGAGAAGGTTGGGAAGCTTTCGAGGTGGGCATATTAAATATTGCTTAACGCTGATCCTGGTAGGGTTGCAGCGGCTTGACCAACTATGAAGAAAAGCCTAGTGGATAACTCCACTAGGCTACTTGCTCCTCCAACTGGGCTCGAACCAGTGACCCTTCGATTAACAGTCGAATGCTCTGCCAACTGAGCTATGGAGGAATACATGCTGTACGTCGAACTCTGTGTTCTCTGTGCAACGAGGAATAACTATATAGGGTTCATGCGATTTCAACAAATTGCCAGCACACGGCGGTAAAATGACTGAATTCGTTGTCCTTATGTAGCGGGAACGCGTCAGGAATGGGTCAGGACTCCACTCACGGGGGTTCCTGTGCAAAAATGGTGGGTAAGAAGACTAGTTCTATGGGAACCAGTAAGCTGGAAATAGTGGCTCAGTACGCTATTGAGGCTTGAGAGCGACGGATTTAGTACTAACGAAAGAGAGAAAATTGCGGATCCTCATCATTTCGCAGTATTGGTCGCCAGAAAGTAACGTGCCGCAGCGTCGCTGGGAATGGATCGCTAGCATTCTAAAGTCTCAAGGCCACGAGATTAGAGTCATTGCTCCTCCGCCGGCTTCTGTTCGACGGGCCTCTATTAAGCACTGGTGGAGCGCATCTCTTTTCCGTCCTCGAACAGAAGAAGAAAAGAATGACGCCGTAGATTTAGTCATCCGGAGTGGGTTTATCCCGTGCGGTGGCTCATTGATACAGCGTGCAATCGGTCAAGCAGGCATCGCTCTGGGGTCTCTCTATGCAGTACTAGTAGAGTTTGGCTTTCGGAAATCTTGGAAGCCTGAATTGGTTATAGGTACAGTGCCGGCTTTGCCAACCGCCGTGGTCGCCTTTGTAGCAGCGAAAATCTCAAGGGCGAAATTGGCTATCGACTTAAGAGACGCCTGGCCCGACCTCTTAGCCTATTCGAGTGAGTGGAATAAGGGGATCAAGAGTGCTTCGCTAAAGCATAAAATCTTGAGCAGAGGGCCGATTCAGTTCGTTAGTTTTGTGGTTGCTAGGACTCTCTACTACGTCTTGGGGAAAGCCCAAGGTGTCATTTTTACGGCAGAAGATTTGAAATTAGATTTTCAGAATCGACCTCAGCTGCGGAAGAACTCAAAACTTCTGAACAATATGGTTACTATCCGGAATGTTTTTCCCCGAGAGGGATTGGGGCAGAAGAAGGCTCCAGGCTCAGGGGAAGGACCTCTAAAGGTGCTGTATGCCGGCACTATAGGTCGCGCCCAACGACTTCAAAACGTGATTGATGCAGCGGTGATCGCGGCGGAGCGTGGAGTGCCGATTGAGCTAAAGTTCGTGGGCGCAGGAGATGCTCGCTTGTCAGTAAAAGATTATGCAAAGCAAAGAAAAGTTCCCGCAACTTTCATTAAGCGGAAGTCAGCTGACTCCATCTCAGACTATTACGACTGGGCAGATACCGCGCTTGTCCATTTAACTGATTGGAAGCCATTAGAAAGAACTGTTCCCTCTAAACTGTTCGAGCTTATGGAGTACGGGGTGCCAATAACAGGTGTTGTAGCCGGGGAATCGGTCAGGTTGATCGAGTCCTTGGAAGCCGGTTATGCGGTTCCTCCCGAGTCGCCGGAAGCTCTAGCGAACCTGTGGTGTGCCTTAGCTCAGGGCGAATTGTCTCTCAAGGCTAGCGAAAGAGCTAAACATTGGGTTGAGAACGAACAGAACAACGTTGTGCCCAGCTTGATTGCTAAGTTCTTGAAGCAGATGGAGTCATAAGCATGCCGGCTGGAATTGGTCGCTCGGTCATCAAATTTTGGTCCATCAATGTTGTGGGACTTGTACAGGATCCTGTGCGATTTTCGAATCAAATGGTTGAATTCGTGCGCTTAAACTCAGAGTCCAAGGTAGCCCGAGCATGTGTGAAGGGGGCGCACTTTGTACTTTCGGCAATGAGGAGCCCCGGGTACGAGACCGCCGAGGCCGGGGAATTGAGTAGGGCGATAAAACAGCTGAAAAAGGCGCGATTCCTTAGGCCATTGACGTTTTCGTTTGAGAGATATCTCCGCGGGAAACTTTTGCAACTCCAGTCAGTTGAATGCTTTGAGGGAGCAGTTGAACGCAGCGGTAGCGCAGCCGCCCCGCGGGTACTGTTTCATTTCACGAATGCATTGCCCTATACCCAATCTGGATACACGCTTCGGTCTAAAGCACTATTCAAGAGTTTAAGGGCAAGGGGAGTAGAAGCGTTTGCTTGTACGCGCTACGGATATCCGGAGAATATCGGTAGATTCCATCATGGTCCATATTTTGTCAACGATGGTCTCGAATATTTCGTGTTGGGCTCCTTATTTGCTCCGTTTTCAATTACTCGCCAGGAGGATCTGGCCGTCCGCCAACTAGTAAGACTCGCGAAGGAAAAGCAAGTAAACATACTTCACACCACCACCCCGTACACAAACGCGCGCGTGGTGGCTCGCGCAGCCGCTCTACTTGACGTCCCATGGATCTATGAGGTCCGAGGCGAGCCCGAGAGCACGTGGGCTTCGCAGTCTCCAGACCCAGAAAAACGCCGCAGCTCGGAGTTTTTTGAATTAGCGCGTCAGGCCGAAACAGCGGCGATGATGGCTGCAAATCAAGTAATAGCGTTAAGTGAGGTGTCGAAAGGGGACCTAACGCGTCGAGGCGTTCCAGAATCGAAAATCAAGGTCGTTCCGAACGCTCTGGAGGCTGATCAGCTTAAAACTCATACTGACAAAGCGCACGCCCGAAAACGATTGGGCCTAGGCGACGAGTTCTTAATCGGTGCAATTACCTCAGTCGTGGATTACGAAGGGCTAGACATTGCTATAGCTGCGATGAAGGAGATTCCAGACGCAACTCTCATTATCGTAGGAGATGGAGTGGCTCGACCAGGTCTTGAAGACCTAGCCGATGAGCTTGATTTGAATGATCGGGTTGTCTTTACTGGTAAGCAGCCGGCTACTGATATTCACCTTTGGTACTCTGCCTTGGATGTGTTCGTGGTACCGCGGCGAGACGTTGAAGTTTGTAGGAAAGTCACTCCGCTTAAGCCGCTACAGGCGATGGCCTGCGGAGTACCGGTAATCGGAACTGACCTACCAGCGTTAAAGGAAATCACCGGTGGATTAATGGTTGAAGTTGAACCGGATAACCCCTCCGCGCTGGCCAAATCAGTTGATTTAGTCCGGCAGGTGGAACTCATCGTGAATCCTCGGGAGCTTGAAGAATGGGCCAAGAAGCGATCATGGGAGCGGAATGCGCACATCTTGGAGGGTCTGTACTTAGAGCTACTGAGGGGAAGATGAATGGGTCAAAAACTTTGCGGCTTCAGAATCCAGTAGGATTTTGTGCGGCTTAAACGCCTTCCGTTGCCGCTTGATGATGCGGTCAGCTTCTTCAAGTTTTCCTGTACTAACTCTGTTTCCCCAGACACGGTAAGTTGTAGTTACGGTTTCCGCATCTCCGTCAGCAATCATGTCGCCTTCGTGCAGCCATATGGCACGAGTGCAGTGAGTTTGAATTGTCGCAGCACCATGAGACACGAGAAAGACTGTTCCGGATCCAGCGAGAAACTCGTCCATACGATCCTTAGCCTTAGCTTTGAACGTGGAATCTCCGGTGGAAAGGGCTTCGTCAATTAGTAGTAGCTCGCGTCGAACTGCTGTAGAGATCGCAAAAGTCAGGCGAGATTTCATGCCCGACGAATAAGTCTTTAAGGGACGATCGATTGCAGACCGGAGATCCGCCCAATCGATAATCGGATCCACTAGCTTCGAAGATTCCGCTGGGGTTAGCCCCATTGCCAAGAGGCCTAAATTAATATTTTGGCGACCGCTTAAATTCGATTGGAGAGCCGCCCCGACGCCGAGCAAGGTGGGCTGGGAGGAAACAAACACGTCGCCGGAATCGGGCTTTGATGACCCAGCAATCATTCGTAGAAGGGTTGACTTTCCTGAGCCGTTTTTACCCAGGATGCCGATCGATTCTCCAGAATAAGCTACAAAGCTAACGTCTTTTACTGCTTCCACAGTATGCTTCGAAAGTTTTTTGGATAAAACATGCTCAGAACCGGAGCGATTAAGGTAGTAAGACTTCTTGAGATTACGAGCGACAACCGTTGGGTTATTTGACAACTGCGTACCTTTCCTCGGCTTGCCAAAAGTAGAAGTATCCAATAATCAATACCCCGAATGACCAAGCTGCAATATACAGCCAAGTGCCTAAGGGCGGTACCTCACCGTCCAAAACCAGTTGCCGTACGGCGGTAAGAAACTGGTAAATGGGATTAGCTTGCATGATCTCTTGAATGTGGGGATTTTTATCAAATTTGCTCAGATCGAAGAATACACCCGAGATGAAAAAGAGACCTCGATTGATGATTCCCACTACTGACTTTAGATCCGGGATGAATGCTGTAGCTCGTCCCACAATGAACATGCAACCGAGCGAGAAGCAGTGGATTAAGAAATACAAGGGAACCACTAGAATGATGGTCCAAGGAATTCCTTTATCGAGCTGAAAGAGAAGTGCGCCTATTATCGCAACCATGGCGGGGATTGCATGGTCGATCATTTGCTTAATAGTCGTTGAAATAGGGACGGCTGCTGTGGGGAAGTTAAAACTGCTAATCAACCCTTTTGATCCACGGATGATGGAAGTGCCAGCTGACAAACCGCCAGTTGCGAATTTGAGGTAAATTACACCGATTGTTAGGAAGCCAATGAAATTGTCCATTCCCCTAGATACGTGAAGAACGTAGCCGAAAATGAAAGCGTAGACTGCCACGTCTAGGATCGGTTGAAGGATAAGCCAAGCGCGTCCGAGGAACATATTTCTACCTCGGCTAAGCGATTTACTGCGTGCATAAGCCAAGATGAAATGTCGGCGGTCAAAAAGACGACGAGTATAAGACGCTAGGTTATCTCGGCTCCGTAGGTTATATAACTGGGAATCGTCAACGAGCTCCAAGTTGCGGAAACTAGCGTTTTTAACGCGCTTGGGCTTTTCTTGTTTTGCGTTGGTTCCCTCGGGAGCACTGTCGCTGTCGTTGTTCAATTGTGATTCCACAATTTCTCCACTGTGATGATTGCTCTGTAGTTACGGTCTAAGCTGTCACTGAGGATAGTCTAGAATCATCGTATGCAGTTAGGAAACTTTGAGCCGGCATCTTCCAAAGAAGAAGCCACGCCTGTCCGTACCTTTATTTTTGGTGGGTGTGTGAGTCGGGACACTGTTGAGTTTGCGAAGCACACCGACTTCAAGGTGCTCCGCTATGTAGCGCGTCAGTCTCTACTTTCCGTGGGCTCAGACGCGAAATCCAACATTCCTGATTTCAAACTGAAAAGCTCTTTTCAGCAGCGCATGTTAGAGAGTGATTTGTCGGGAAACCTCATGCGCGAGATATCGAAGAAAAACGGTATTGATGTTTTTGTCTGGGACTTGGTCGTTGAGCGGACCGGGGTTTGGGAGTTTCCAGATGGGAGCATTGCTACCAATAGCGCGGAACTCAGGCGGCTGGACGGCATGCCCCAAAATCTGAAAAAGGCCAGAAAGATTCCTTTCGGGTCCGCCGAGCACTTCCAGCGTTGGCAGGGGGCTGCAGCTTTATTTACTGAGTTTTTGGATTTTCTGGGGTTGAAGCAAAAATGCCTAGTCTTGGCACCGGAATGGGCCGAGTATCGCTCAGACAATAAGAAGACTGGCCGGATACGTGGTTTATCTGCCTCGCAGTATAATGAGATGTTCCGTAGATATTACGTGGTTCTAGAAAGGCTGGGGATTACTGTGTCAAGGATCGACGGCACAGTAGCTGACGAGAACCATAAGTGGGGAAATGCACCATTCCACTTCACTCGTTCGGCGTATGCTTCGATGGAGTACGAGATTAAGAAATCAGTGCACCAGACCAGGAATTAGCGGCATAGATATGAAACTAGAAGGTTTGCTGGCTTCCTTGCTGAAGAGAGCTCGTCAAATCCTGCACGGTATTAGAGCGCGAGTATACTGGGGGCGTTCCAGAGTCGAGGCGACTGTGGGTACTCGCTTTCTCGGACCGGAATTGGACGAAAACGCGAAATCCACCCTGCAAGGAGCTTGGCGCGGGTTGTCAGACGCTGCGGTGGGAGAGAAACGGCGAACGTCTAGCAGTAGCGGGGAAGTGCGGGCTTTTTCGCGTGGATATGAGTTCAGCAACCAAGGGTTCCTTCAACCACCGCCTTCACCGCGTTGGAAGGAGCTGGCTCTAGGTGAGGGGCGCCTTCGGGTTGAAGAAAACCTTCCTGTTGCATTGGCCCAGAAACGTGGAGTCTCAGTTGCCGTGCTGGGGCTTGCTATCGACTCGGAGGAAGGAATATCTGATAGCGACCTCATCGCTGACCGTATTGCTGATTTAATATTGTCTGGAAATAGCCTCGAGGCGATTGATGAGTACGTCCTGTGGCTAGGGGGCCGGTTCGTCCTTATCGCCGGGTGTGAAGACCAGTGGCGTATTCACGTAGATGCAATGGCAAGCAGAAGTTGTTACTGGACCGTCAGAAATAAACAACTTTTCGCTGCATCGCATTCTGCGTTGGTCGCTAGAGAGATAGAAGAATTCTCGAGGAAGCGGGCATATTGGGTTCTTTCAAATCCTGACTATGTGAGTGCTGCGGGAAAATGGTTGCCAGGCCGCATAACGCCGCATGATTGCACCGAGCTAGTAAGTGCTAATTGTGTGCTGTCTTTTGACGGGGAAAGGGCCCTGCACTCCCGCATTTTCCCATTGGAAAAGCACCGAGTATCCGCGGAATATTCGCCAAAAGAGGTCGCTCGCATTCTGATTGGTGAGCTTAGGGTGCAGACTTCGGCGTGGCTCAATACCTCTGATAAAACCTATCTCGCTTTGACCTCAGGCCAAGACTCTTTGGTAGTGCTGTTGTCGTGTATTGATCTTTTCCAAAAGCACTTCACCAAAGCTATGACCTACATTTTCGCGGAGAGAAAGGATCCTTTAGGGATCAATGACCTCCAAGGAGCCAATTTCCTAGCTATGCTGTCTGGTCTGCAGCACAAGGTAGTGAAAGTGGAACCGTTCATTTTTGAAGGAAAGTTTGCTTCCGCGTACAAACGATCGTTTCCTACTTGGGCTCGTTTTCCGGCTTTAGCCAAATCTTTGTGGCAGAACTTCCCCAAAGAATCCGTAGTCCTTTTTGGGATCGGTGGTGAAATCGGCACAGTCTTTTATAAAGATAGGACCGAGAGTCCGGTTAACGGCGAAATCCTAGCCGGAAAGTTTACGACGAGTAAATTCTCCTCCAATTCTCGCCTTGTCGCAGACATGGAGGAGTACATAGCTTATACCCAGCTAGATTCAGTCTCCCCGTCGCTTGCAAGCTTCTATGACCTCTATTATTGGGAAAATCGAATGACCAGTTGGGCGGCTGCGGGATACTCCGAATATGAATTAGGGCCCTCAATAGGTCTTCCGTTCAATACTAGGAGAATAATCTGGCCAATGCTCAACTTGTCGTACGAGAATCGGTTAAACAAAGCAGTGTACAAAACAATAATTCGTTGGAGTGGGTGGCCTCTGTGACTCAAAATGGAAGATTAAACAAGATGGTGAATAAAACTGAATATTATTTTAAACGAGCGCGTCAGGTGGCCCGAGACGAAGGCCCTTCTGAATTAATTCGCCAAACGAAAAAGCGATTTAACGTAGGAACGGTAAGCAAAAGGACCGCTACGTTTGACCCGCTGGCAGTAACCGCCCAAGGGAAAACTAACAGGACAAGCCCATTTAAGGGCCTACGCGTTGGCGTAATCATGGATGAATTTTCTCTCCTGGCATGGGGAGAGGAATTTACAATCGTGCCAATCTTGCCTGGGGAAGAATCGAAACTTCAATCCCTTGAGCTTGATTTATTCTTGGTCGAGAGTGCTTGGGACGGAAATGGAGGAGCCTGGAAATACCAATTGACTGGCGGTGCCGCTCCCAGCACCGCGCTTTCCGTGATCGTCGAGCAATGTAAGCAACTTGGGATTCCTACGGCCTTCTGGAATAAAGAGGATCCTCCCCATTTTGAGGACTTCTTGGATACTGCACGATTGTTCGATTTCGTGTTTACGAGTGATGTCAATTTGGTAGGTGCCTATAAGCAGGCTTTGGGGCATGACCGAGTGTGGCCTTTGAGCTTTGCTGCTCAGCCTGCGATTCATAACCCTATCCGGACTGATATGCCTAACTATCAGAAAGGAGACGTGGCTTTTGCAGGCATGTATTTTGCTCACAAATATCCAGAACGCCGTGAGCAAATGGAGATGCTGCTGGGCGGAGCTATGGACGCATCAGGGCATCTTGAAGACGGTCTCCGTATCTTCTCTAGATTCGAGGGAAAAGACGAGCGTTATCTTTTCCCGCAGCCGTTTTCCCAAAGAGTTGTGGGGTCTCTGCCGTACGAAAAAATGATTGCGGCTTACAAGAATTTCAAAGTCTTCCTAAATGTGAACTCTGTAGTCGACAGTCCCAGTATGTGCTCCCGTAGAGTGTTTGAACTTCTTGCTTCTGGCACGCCTGTAGTCTCTACATGGAGCAAGGCACTTGAGGTGACTTTTCCTTCTACTGAATTAGTGCTTGTAGATAGTAGGGAAGAAGCCACGTTGTCTATTCGTGCCTTGGTTAATTCTCCTGAGTTGAGAGACAGGCTGGTACATCGGGCGCAAAGAAGGATCTGGGAGAGCCATACCTATACAACTCGGGCAATGGAGATTTTGGAACGAGTTAGTCCCTCTGAATGTGAAGGTCTGAAGACTAAACCAAAAGTTAGTGTTATTTGCTCTACGGTGCGGGAAGGGCAATTGAAGCATGTATTTGAGCAGGTAGGTCGGCAATCCGGAGTGGATGTCGAGCTGATTTTGGTTCTGCACGGGATTCAAGTTGGTGACAAGGAGATTGCAAACTTCGCTGAGGAGGCGAAAGTTCATCAATACCGTGTACTTAGGGAGGAGCGAAGTTCCTCGCTAGGAGAGTGCTTAAATGCAGGTATCGCTGCTTCGTCAGGCGATTTCATCGCCAAGTTTGATGATGATGATTTTTACTTTGCTTCATATCTTTTGGATATGTATAACTCGTGGTCCTTTTCTGGTGCTGACCTGGTAGGCAAACAGGCAAACTATGCGTTTTTGGGCAATGAAGAATTGCTGATAGTTAGGCGGCCGGAGAGGGAACATCGCTGGACGAACTTCGTAGCTGGCCCTACTTTCTTCGGTCCCCGCAATACGTTTGCGGAAAATAAATTTGAGGCGCGTTCCCGAGGGGAAGACACTGCGTTTATTCGTTCTCTTTTGAGGAAAGGGGGGAAAATATATTCCACAGACCGCTTCAACTTTGTTCAGATGAGAAATGCTGGACAACATACTTGGGAAGTCTCAAATGCATCGTTTTTGGCTAATGGGCAGGTCGTGGGGATTGGTCGGAATTTCGAGGCTGTTGAATGCTAGATGGACCGCGTGCTCCCCAAGGGTTTTCGATGTAGGAGCGTCCCCTTTGTGGAATAATATACTGCGGTTCTAAAACGTCGAATTAAAATTTGAAAATACTTTTTCTCCCGAGGAGGGGTTTTAGTGAGCATTGAAGAGAAACAATTGGGACCCATAAACAAGGTTTGTGTTGTTGGGCTGGGATACATTGGTCTCCCGACTGCAGCTTTTATCGCTGATTCTGGTATCTCCGTAGTGGGGGTGGACATCAATGAGCGCCATGTGGAGAAGATCAACAATGGTGAAATGCCCTTTTTTGAACCTGGCTTCGAAGCTTTATTAAAAAGCGTAGTCGCCGATGGACATCTCAAGGCTGATACAGAAGTAGCGGAAGCAGACGCGTTCATTGTGGCTGTCCCGACGCCGTTCAATGATGACTATTCAGTCAATATGTCCTACATCGAAGCGGCAGCGAAGAATATTGCTCCTGTGCTTCGACCGGGGGCGCTCGTGGTCCTAGAATCAACCTCCCCTCCAGGGACCACTGAAAAGATGGCTGAAATTCTTTTAGCCGAAAGGCCGGACCTATCGACGGATCCTGAAAGTGCTAACCGTCTCTTAGTCGCACACTGCCCTGAGCGGGTATTACCGGGCAAGATTATGGAGGAGATGGCCGCTAATGACCGAGTTATCGGAGGCCTAAATCCCCTGTCGACGGATAGGGCGAAACAGCTATACTCCTCTTTCTGCAATGGCGAGATGCTATTGACGAATGCAACAACCGCTGAGATGGCAAAGCTGACCGAGAACTCGTTCAGGGACGTGAATATTGCCTTTGCAAACGAGCTGTCAATCATCTCAGACAAGCTTGGAATTGATGTTTGGGAATTGATTGAACTCGCCAACCATCACCCACGAGTCAATATTCTGAATCCGGGCCCTGGTGTGGGTGGCCACTGTATTGCAGTTGATCCTTGGTTCATTGTTTCTTCGGCTCAGGAGGAGGCCAAGCTGATCCGTACGGCGAGGGAGGTTAATGACGGCAAGCCTGCCTACGTTATTGCCAAAATTACTGAAGCAGTCGAGGCCGAAGGCGCAGACTCAATCGCCGCACTGGGAATAGCATTTAAGCCGGATATCGATGATTTGAGAGAATCCCCTGCTCTGTCTATCGTGCAACAAATGGCCGAGAAGTGGCCGGAGAAAAACATCCTAGTAGCTGAGCCTAATGTGAATGAGCTGCCCGAGAGTCTAACCGCATATCAAAACGTGCAGCTAGTTGACGCTTCTCACGCGATATCTTCAAGCCCCGTGGTTGCTGTCTTAGTGGACCATACACCTTTCAAGAGCCTCGAAAAGAGCGTCTTGGAAGGAAAGAATGTCGTTGACACACGTGGCATGTGGAGCTGATCCTAGGGATGAAGAGGTTGGAATCCGGCAAGTCGCTTGCAAGTCTTGCCGTGTTAGCCGCTGTGTTGTTAATTGCCGCGGTGCTGTCAAGCAACTTAGTTCGCGCTGGGCTGTTGATTTTGGCGGTGGTAGTAGCGGCTTTGATCTTGATTTTAAGCGTTTCTTGGGCACGACGAGTAGAGGCACAACGCCGACAGGATTACCGCAGTGTAATGTCCGTTGCTAAAGAGTTGTCGCTGCTCCGAAACATGTCGGGAAGTATAGCCAAATCGCGAGAGAGTCAACGCTTTCAAGAAGAACAACTAACCCAAATCAATTCCGCGGTCGAGGAATGGCGCCACGGGGAGACGGGCTCAGAGGGCGCAATCTCAGAACCTTTATCCTATTTTTCCCCTAGGCGTATCTCTGCATCGAAGCCCGTGGAGAAACCCAACTCTCATGTGGCCGGGCGACAGGCGGCGCTGCAAGACACTGGTGAGGGGTCCAAGGAAAAGCTACGGGAACTCCTTTATCCTTCCAACGAAATGACTCGAGTAGTGGCCGTTTTGGGCTCTTCCGACCTCCGTGAAAGTCTCTCGGGCTTCTGCTCCGTCCGGAAAATAGATTCTGCCGTTGACCTAGCGAAGGCAGGGAACGACATTTCTTGTCTTGTTATCGAAGAGGCGTCTTTAACCTGTGGTCGCTGGTTTGGGAGTCTGTCAGCTCAAGGGACGCATCTTTTTCAGGAGCTCCATAGCCAGATTGTGAAAGCGCAACGAAAGAATAATGTCCTTACGGCGGTCGTGGCTAATGCACCGGCCTCACATATGACGAGCGTTTTGCGTGACACCGCTGATGTTGTGCTTCCTGAGAAGCCAGGACAAGATTCTCGGGGCGCCGAAATGGCGAACCCAGTGATAAAGGCTATCGATGCATACGCGTGTAAGTGAGGTTAAGAAGTGAGCACCGCTGTAGTTTATGGGGACATCAGCCCGAATGTTGTAGATGGCTCGTCGATCTGGCTCATGTCAATAACCGAAACGCTTTCAAAGACATGCGATGAGGTCCATCTCCAGCTCAAAATGAAGCCGGATAACTATCGTCTCTTACAGTCCGTAGACAAGATTGAAAACGTCGTTCTACATCTTCCTCCGGACACCAGTTCTCCACTCAACGAGGAAGCCGCGGTTCCTGTCCTTGAATCGTTGGCCAATAAGGTCGGTGCTGACATCCTCGTTTCTCGAGGACTGAATTTGGCACACACATTAAGTCGCTCTTCGACCTTGGCGCCGATACTTTGGGCTTATATAACGGATCTTCCTTTCCCAATCACCAAGCTTTCTAAAACCAATGTAGGCCGTTTGCAAAGAATCTCGGCGAACTCTCGGAGAGTATTTGTACAAACTGAAGCGGCCCGAAGCTATCTAGAATCGATCGCTCCATTCGCGGCAGGGAAGACCTGCTTGATGCTCCCGATGGTACCGAGTGAGGCGTTTTCCAAGGAGAAACGCGGGGAGAACTACGAACAGTCGGACAAGCTCCGCATTGTCTATGCGGGAAAGATGGCTAAGGACTGGAAGACACTCGAAATGCTGGAGATTCCTAAGCATCTGAGAAAGTTGGGAATCGACTCAGAGCTATTAGTTGTCGGAGACAAGATAAATAGGGATAAGAGAGATCCTTCTTGGCACATCCACATGAAAGAGGCACTAGAGAAGGCAGCGGCAGATGCTGATAGCGGAGTTGAATGGTTAGGTGGTGTATCTCGGGATGAATCCATGGCAGCCATTTCGTCCGCCCATATTGGATTAGGTTGGCGGACAGCGGTACTAGATTCAAGCCTTGAGGTTTCCACAAAGGCGCTAGAATATTCTGCCCTTGGAACTCCTGCCTTAGTTAATTTTAACGATGACAGCCGTGCTCTGTTCGGTAGCGATTATCCATTCTTTATTGATGCGCAAGCTACTGCCGTGGATGCCGCAAAGGTCATAGCTAAAGCCGCAAACTCTATTGACCTAATGAGCCCACAGGTTCGGGGTAAGGTAGCAAACTTTTCAATGGATTCAGCGGTAGAGCGTCTAACTGGCTACTTCGAGGCGGCCGGCATAGTCCGTTCTAGTAAGCGTGCGGTGCCTATGGATGCGATTAAGGTCGTAATCGCATCCCACGATTTCAAGTTCATGGGCGAATTAGTGGATGCGCTTGAGAAGGATCCACGGTTCATACTCGAGAAGGACGTGTGGTCGTCTCTGCATCAGCATGACGAAGAACGCAGCCGAAAACTAGTCGATTGGGCGGACGTTGTATTTTGCGAATGGTGTGGTCCGTCAGTTCGGTGGTATGCAGAGCATAAGCGACCAGCGCAGAGGCTAATTAGTCGTCTACATGGATTCGAACTTCGTGGTCCCGGCCCATGGATGAAGGAAATCGACTGGCAAGGCGTGGACGAATTGATTTTCGTTTCGCAGCATTACGAGGAAATGGCGCTGGAACGACTTCCGCTGCAATCCACGGCTACTCGGGTAATTCCAAATGCAATTGATTTAGTGGACTTTGACCGGGAAAAGCTTTTTGGAGCTCAGTTCCATATTGGTCTGGTCGGCTACGTTCCCTTCTTGAAGCGACCAGATAGAGCTGTTTCATTTTTTGAAGAGCTATTGGAACAAGACGACCGGTACATCCTTCACATAAGAGGCAGGGCCCCATGGGAATACCCTCACGAATGGAGTAAGCCGCTGCAGAAGCAGTTGTATCTAGATTTTTTCTCATCTATTGCCTCGAACGAGCGACTACGGGATCACTTAGTGTTTGAAGATTTTGGGCCAGATATGGCGTCTTGGTTTAGGAAGATCGGCATCGTGTTGTCGCCAAGTGATGAGGAAAGTTTCCATCTTGCGCCTGCAGAAGGAATGGCCTCGCGTGCAGTCCCCATCGTGTGGGAGAGAGACGGGGCGAAGAACATTTTTGGTCCGTATGTAGATGGAGGTAGTGACCTCGCAATCGATCGCGTACTCGCCCTACGTGAACCGGAGACATTTGCAGAAGAGGGGCAAAAGGCACGTGAATACGCCTCCCGTTGGGGAGTTAAGAAAATTATTTCCGAATGGATCGATGCCTTGAACGGGCAAAATATTGCCGTCAAGGAGTCTGAGCGTACGGAAACTATCTAGGAGCTAGGATGTCCATTTACCTTTTGGCGGTGCCTAAGAAGAAGCTTCGCTCTACCGTTTCTGACGACCTTGCAGAGCATAATTCCGAATTGCTACGGCGGTGCTTCCAGAAATACCGCAGTTTGGTCAGTGATCACTATCGCAGTGAAATAAAAGTTTCCACACCGGGACAGCATGGGACTGCCTCTATAGGCGTGTGGAAAAGGGAGAACGAGTCGAACCGCGTCGTCGCAAAGAAAGACTGGTGGGCGCATTCGAGCGGCCAGGATGTTTCCGAGCTCCTGTTAGAGAAGGTGTCCAGGCGTGGCGGCGAGGTTGTTTACACCGATCCTGTTTGGGGTAGCTATACGGCGATCTGGGGTGAGCGCTATCGCGATCGCGTCCTACTATGGAACACAATTCCGGCTCTAGAAGCGGTACATTATGCGGAGACGGAAGATTATGTTTTCGCTAGCAACAGACCACTTCTTGCTGCAGTAGCAAGAGCAGAGGGAGAAGCTTCTCCAGTGGCATTGGAAACTGACTTTTTAGATCAGTATTTGATGTTTGGGTTTAACCTCGATGCCGTATCTCCGTTTGAAGGCGTATCTACGATTGCAGTGGACGAGGCACTCGAGGTTAATGGCGGAGAAGTAAAGATTATTCCTCGTCCAGCAGGTCTAACCGCGAACCTCCCTAACCTTCACTCTGAAGAGGAAGCAGCTGAAGCACTCGCCGACGCGCTAAAGGCCTCTACGCACAGAGCTTTAGCGAATTTTTCGGGCAAAAACGTCCAAGTACGAATGAGTGGCGGTAAAGACAGCCGGTTATTGCTCGGACTAGTTAGGGACTCGGAGCAATCTGTCTATGGGGTAACCTTTGGCAAGCCGAATGATGAAGAAGTCCGAGTGGCGCATAATTTGTGCCGAGCAGCTAAAAAGAACTTGGAAGTAACTGCACCAGCCCCAGTTGATCGGTCAAGCTTGGCGGAAAAGGTTGATCGAACAATTCTCATGTCTGATGGCATCCCGGCATCTGAACCACATACTTCTATTTATTATGGATCCTCGCCGCGTGTTGCCGGTGACGCAATTATGCTGGGGCAGTGGCCACTAATGAAGGGCGGTCAGGCAAAGAAGCTGCACTATTCTGGGTCGGGCTTGCAAAACGCTTTGCGACGACAAGCCGGGTGGTTCGTAAACGAGGGAATCCGAGCGCAGTACGCTTATTTCCTTGAACAATGGCAGCGTGAAGTAGAGACGTCTATCGACCTCGAGTACTTGTATCTCTTTGCCCGAAACTTTAGGTCGGGACGTTGGCTGCATGCACATATAAACCTTTACGAGCGTGATGCAGTCATTGCTTATCCAATCGCTGATGAAGAGGTAGCTGCGATTTCTGACGCTATGACGATGTCAGAGAAGGTTTCACAGCGTGTTCTCTTTAGGGCCTTAGAAATGATTTGGCCCGAAGCGAACCGCATTCCTTTGTCCAACGGCAATAAATGGCGGTTTGAGAGTGCTGGTCCGGCGGAGAATCTTGGGGAAGACTCCTTTGCCGAGCGATATGCCGAAGTTCCTGCTCATGAGAGCGATGAATTCCTACAGGTGGATCCTCGGCTTAAAGACTCAAAAGCGATAGAGTACACCAAAGCTGTGGCCGTTCAGATGGCCAGTGAGTTGGTGGAATCTGCTAACTGGGATCTGCTCATTTCAAAGGTCACTCCCGAATTTGGGAAGATCTTGGAAGCGGCCGCAAACGGAGAACTTATCGTTCCCGAAAAGTCGTCTCAAAGAGAGATCGTGAAATTCATTTGGCGTTTGTACGTGGCTGACCGTTGGCTGCGGAAGGAATGGCTAGCGGCGAAAGATGACTAGCCCAAGGCTGTAGGTCGGTGAACATGATGTGCTCATGCTCACCGACCTCACTTTTAGTCTTGGGTGGGAAATAGCTGCAGCTTTAGTTTGCAGAAGTCATGGCGAGAAGAAAGCATCTGCTTTTCTTTCAATGAGAAGGTCTCTTCTGTGCCTTTTGCAAACTTGTGCTGGGCGTAGTACGAGTCCAGATAGTGCGCGATGGGGTTTATAGATTCCCCGTAAGTGGGGTAGATAAAGGATGTCGCGTGAGGGAAAGAGTTGACTTCCAAAACTCGTGGCATGTCGTCTTTCAAACTACGCACCATGATATCGACGCCGCCAGTGTATAGACCCGGAATCGCGGCAACTGCTCGAACAGCGGTGTCCCTAATTTCCTCCGAAATGATATCGGTGATATTTGCAGTTTCAGCACCGAAAGAAATATTAGAGATTGCGCTGAGGAGAACGCGTTCTCCTGCTTCGGGAATATCGGAGAAAGACAATGAATTGGAGCGCATGAACGCTTCCATGTTCGCGTTTCGGCGAAGAAGCCGCTTGCTTCGTGCGCGGTCCTTCTGACGCTCTTCATTCTTAAGCGCCATCAGTTCTTCGATATTGTGGGTTCCGTCGCCGGTAACGTAGGCAGGGATTCGGATGATTGAACCGAAAAACTCTCCCTCCACAACGGTGACGCGCAATTCAAAGCCGTCAACCATTTCTTGGACAATTACCGAGGGCTCTCGCTTTCGTTCCTTTTGCATCTCCACGCATTCGTGGAAGCGCTCTTTGAAGTCCTGTTCAGTAACGTTGAGAAAAACTCCGAGACCTTGGGAGAAGCTTGGTGCTTTGACCACAACTTCCCTCCGGCCTTGAGCAAAAGCGGTGTCGAAGGCTTTGTCAGCCTCGTCCGGTCCAAAAACCTGGTACCAGGGAACATTAATGCCAGCAGTGTGCAGGATTTTTTGTGTTTTTACTTTGTTCTGGCAGATTCGCCCAGCTGTCTTAGTGCAGGTAGGTACGTTCCAAGGAGTAACTACTCCGATGGGTGCATCTGCAGAATCCTTTAGAGTGATATACGGACGGTTCTTTTTCGAGCGGTCAATATGGAAGTTGCGCCCCGAGCGGCGGACAGTCCGAATCCACGCGTTGTGAATGCCTGTGGTGTAGCCATCTTGCCAATAATTTTGTTCAAGGCTGGGCAGAGAGTCCAGAATATGGTTTAGGTGCTCGGTACGCATGTAGTTCCAATCATCTGAGCTAGGAGTGGGTTGCTTATCGCACAGATTCTAGCAACGAGGGCAGGCTGACAAGTTAGTTCGCCTTGGTTCTCACTATTAAGCCCGAGGCAGTGCAGAGGTTCAGCGGTGTTACGCCGACCCAGCAAAGCCTAGAGTCTTAACTAGTGCCTAAGAGTAGAGCAGCTGTGTTCGCTCGATCTGGTCGACAATATAGCTAGCCGCATTAACAGGCTCTCCGTAACTTACATAGTGGTGAATGTCGAAGAAAGGCTGCGTATTGATTTCTAGAACTGTGATGTCGGCGTCAGGCTGTAGGGAAGAGGTGAAAATGTCTACTCCCACTGTTCCCGTTCCTGGGAAAGCCCGAGCAGCGCGCTCCGCAACCGCGATGTGTTGACGAGAAATTTTATCGATGACATTAAGCGTGAAGCCGCCTCCACCTACGGAGGATATTGGATTTAGAACGACTACTTCGCCGTGCTCGGGCACTTGCTCGAGTGTCCAAGGGCTTTCGGCTAGCCAATCTTCATCTATGTTGATCTCCGTAGATTTTAGGTAAGCATCGGCCTGTCGGCGTTGGAGCTCGAGATCCACCAGTTCTTGAACCGTATGCTTCCCGTCACCTACTACAAATGCGTTTAGCCTAGAGCAAGCAACGCGTACACGGCCACCGATGACTAAGACGCGAATGTCGAAACCAGCGAAGTATTCTTCGATTACAATTTCATCGCCGTAGCCGCTGTCAGCTGCTTTAGTCCAAGCTTTTTCAAACGACTCGGTATCTTTGATATTGAGAGACACGCCTCGCCCTCGGGTACCGCCATTCGGTTTAACCACGACAGGGCGATCTTGCGCCTTAAAATATTCGAGGGCCTCAGCCTTAGTCGCTGAATTGAACTTCTGGCCGTTAGGCGTCGGCACGTTATTGGCTTGAAGGGTCAATTTTGTGGCCTGTTTGTCGTTGGAAACCCGTCTAGCGAACATGCTCTGGGTAGAAGGGCCGTGGTAAACGGTTCCTCCCACCGTTTTACCGTTATTCAAAAATATCCATGTGCCGTCTTTGACTTTTTGGGTCTCCCAGCCGCGGGACCTCGCTTCGCCCAGCATAAGTTTTGTGCGGGACTTAATCCGGTCATAAGTATTGATTGGCAGCTTTGGTTTCAAAATTTCGTCACTTACCAAAGCAATTAGGTTTCTAGGATCATAGCTCACGTAGTCATAGTACATTTAAGGTTCTCGCTTTTGCACCGACTAACTCACTAATTCGCCCCATCGATGAGCCTGCAAAATCTCCGCAACACGTGCGGCGTGAGTGGAGGCAGTTCCTTGAGCTTTCATAAGATGCTGTCTCTGATGTGGCGGGGCTTCTATGCTTGGTCGGTAGAGTCCTGAGAGCATTTGGCTTATAGCATGTGGTCCTTCACGCTTATGGCAGAAGAGGCTGGGGGAAGGAAAAGGGGGAGTAATCCCTGGTCCTCTTTGTGCTCACAGTTAATTGGCAGGGAATTTTGAAGCGGTGCTATTGTTAAGGGCATGCGCGCTCTAGTTACCGGAGGAGCCGGGTTTATCGGTTCTCACTTGGTGGATTTACTTGTTTCTGGGGGACACTCTGTGTCTGTGCTGGACAATTTTTCATCGGGTCAGAAAGTCAATCTAGAATCCGCCATGAAATCCGGAACAGTTGAAATCATTGAAGGCGATATAAAGAATTTTGATTTCGGTGCCTTCTTCCAAGAACATCCCACTGATGTTGTGTTCCACCTTGCGGCCCAGATTGATGTGCGGCATTCGGTGGCAGACCCAGTTGAAGACGCTGAGTCGAACATTATTGCAACGATCAAACTGGCAGATGCGGCCCGCCGCAGTGGTGTACAGAAAATCGTTCACACTAGCTCCGGAGGATCGATTTATGGCAGGCCCGAAACTTTTCCTGTAAGCGAGGATAATCCGCTCGCTCCCGAGTCCCCCTACGCTGCCAGCAAAGCTGCCGGCGAACTATATCTGGAGATGTTCCACCGGTTGTATGGCATCAGCGTAAGTTTCGTAGCGCCGGCTAACGTTTATGGTCCACGCCAGAACCCCCATGGTGAAGCCGGGGTCGTTGCGATTTTCAGCCAGCGGCTTCTGAGCGGTAAACCCACCAAGGTATTTGGTTCGGGCTCCAATACTCGTGACTACGTGTACGTCAAAGATGTTGCTCGAGCTTTCTATTTGGCGGCTACCACACCCGGTGACTTCGGGCGTTTCAATATCGGTACGGGAGTGGAGACTAGCGATAGGGAACTACACACAGCAGTAGCGAAGGCGGCGGGTGTGGCCGATGACCCGGAGTTTGCCCTGGCTCGATTGGGCGATGTTCCTCGTTCTTCGCTAAATTCTTCAAAAGCAAAAAGGTATTTGGGCTGGCAGCCGGAGTATGACCTTGGGCGGGGAATTGAGGAAACCCTTGATTATTTCCGTGGCCTCGGCGCTGAATAGAGTTAAGGGCTCTCGCTAGAACTTGCGAGAGCCCTTATTTCTGTGTGGTTAGCCCTGTGTAGCCTTAAAACCCAAGCGGACGCTTGAAAGAAGCTCGGCTATTCGGTTCTCTTCACTTTCGGCAAGATTAGCTCGGACACAAACAGAATCGGCGTTCAGATCCTCAGCGAAAAGAACGGCGATTCCTACTAGCGGGGCTACGTCTTCGGGGGTTTCCTGAAACACAAAGGCGTTAGAAGAAACCATGAGCGAATCGAAACCTCTCACTGCGCCAGACCAAGAGTGAGCGGGAAGGACTGAAACCGTACTTTGCTCGTTGCCAACCTCGACTGAGTCGGTGCATAAGAGGTCTCGGTTGCCTATAGGAAGGCCCTTTGGGTAGTACTCAAAAGGCGTTGGGTGAACAGTGATAGGTGATGCTGCCCGCGCAATGGTTTCACCGGTATGAGGGGACATCCACTGCGGGACTGCGAAATCAGAACCTACCCACTTTCCAAAGATGAGATATAGCGCAATGGCCTCGCGGTTCGGGTCAATCTTTTCCGGCAGTTCATCAATGATGACCTTGTTGCTCGGGGGAATAGAGTCGTATTCCGAGAGAACGGCTTCGTAGCCAGTTCGGTTTCCTGGTTCCTGAATTCGTTTAAACTTCATTGTCTGCCTCGAAGTGCTTCGGTCCTACTACAAACGCGTTGGCTTTGTTCTCTAGAGTGTCGAACTTGTCGGCGATCAAGCCATGGTCGCCTACGAACACGTCAAACTTGCCTTCCGGTGCGAGCCGGATGAAAAGTGCAAATACTGCATCGGGCTCGCTGGCATTCAGGGAAGGAATGATGCCGTTTGCTAGTACATTTAACGGATCACTAGGTGCATCTCCGTCCGCCAGGGCAACGCTGAATTCGGCCCCACTTTGGCGCAGCTTAACCATATCTTCGTAGCTAGCGGTGAGAATGATTGAAACGTCGGTGATGACTTCCTCGGCTTCGTCTTCCCCGTGTTTTAGTAGATGTACCTTCGTGGCAGTAACTTGGCCGGTCCATTCCGCTTGGGGTAGGGGCGAGGTGACGATTAAATTCTTGGTGCTGAGGTGATCGGGGAGGTAGCGGCGTGCTTCCTCCATCATCTCCTTTTTGTCACCAATCTTTGGCCACTGTGGTGTGGCATTGGCCCGTTCTTCAGCGATTTTGCGCTGTGCTTCGTCATATCGCCAGCGCAAGAAGTTGAGGGTTTCTGCGGCCGCACGCGTTTGATTGCCTACGTCGGTATTAGTTACCTGGCTTGAATGCATACGGCGAAGCGTGAGGGGCTTGCCTGTGTGGGTTACTTTGTAGCCAGAGCGGAGCAGGCGAAGGAAGAAATTGTTGTCTACGCCGCTGGAAAGAGAAGTGTCATATTTTAGCTTTCGAATGACATCTGTTTGCAGCATCCAAGTACCATGACCCGGTGCAGAACCGGTAGGAATGGAACGCTCCGCGGTAGGATTCTTACCCACGAAGAGTTGCATGGTTCCGTCGTCGTGCTCAAAGTTGATGAAGCTGCCAACGTTTCCAACGGCGCCGGCCTCGATTCCCTCGAGCTGCCATTGGAGCCGGTGAGGGTGCATGAGATCATCATCATCGATGACGGCAGTGTAGAAGCCAGTGCTTTTCTCGGCTGCAAGGTTTCGTGCAGCCGAAATGCCTTGATTCTCTTGCCAATAGTACTTAATCCGGGAGTCGTTAAATTCGTCTACGACCTGCTTCGTGTGGTCAGAGCCGCCATCGTCGACGATTACGATTTCGAAATCTTGCATCGTTTGGTTAAGTACCGAGAGAATCGTTTCTCTCAGGAAATCTGCGCGGTTGTATGTGGAAATGGCCACTGAAACCGCCGGGTTCTCGTCGCCGCGGCGATGCTTCCACTGATTGGTATTTCGCACGAACGACTTGTCGTGGTGGACGACGGACCTGTTGAAGCGTACTGCTTCTCTTCCCTCGTCGGTTTGATTAACGGTGTTGATCGTCTTGGGGTGCCACATGTGGTACATGCGCACCTCGGGGTCATCTATCCAGACCGTCCTGTATCCAGCTCGACGGGCGCGTTGCGCGAAATCGAGATCCTCACCGCCGTAGGTGTGAAGGCGTTCATCGAACCCACGAATGAGGTCGAAGCCTTCTCGAGGAATCGCCATCATTCCGCCCATTCCCCAGCGTGGACGTAGCCGAGAAGCTCGTTCCATTTCCTTCCAGCTATTGGGGTGCTCAGCTACCCAAGAATCGTCCATTCCCTCGGGAAGGTCCCGGCACTGCAAGAAGTAAGCAGATTGCCCATCCTGTTTGGCTACGGCGGCAATGCGCTCAAACGCCTTAGGCGTGAAAACCATGTCTGCATCGGTAGATACCAGGATTTCGCCGTCCGCGTGCACGAATCCTGCATTAAGAGCTTCAGAACGAGACCAATAACCTTGGTCCGGCGTAAATACGTATTTCACGCCCAGTCGCTGTGCAAGCCTGCGGTTTGCTTCATGGTCAGTAGAGCCAAAGTCAGAGAGAATAACCTCACCATCGAACTGGCCAAAGGATTGACGGATAGACTCCAGTGCTAGCTCAAGCCGGAGTGCGCCCCAATCGCGGAATCCAATTACTACAGAAATGTCAGTCATTAAGCGGCTCTCCAAAAATAGTAACTACATTTGCCCCAGGCCAATTGGCCGTGACAACTAGTTCGAATGGTGGGGTGGGAATTGGGTTAGCCCGATCTTTCCACTGGACGGGCTCGATGATTACTTCGTCACAGCCTTGGGGCAGTTTGAAGGGGGAGTTGTACGTGGTTTCGCCTCCCTGAGAGCTACTGGAATATCGGTAGAGGGAGTTGAGGCCGGGGCTCCATTTGAGTCCAGTCGACTCTGTCAAAGATTCAGGGTTTTCAATCTTTGGGAAATCGATTTTGAAAGCATAAAAAGCCCAGCGTAAGTCCTTGTCGGTCCGAAGAGCTATGGAACAACTAGTGGCGTCGAAAGGAATGGAAAATCTTTTCTTCATAGAGAGAGTCCTTTACTGGTCTAGACCAAGATCTTTAATGATACTGGGCATAGGTGCGACAGGCGAGACAAGGTCGGGACCTGAGATAGGCTTTAATAAAAGCTTGGTCCATCATCGTCCCATTATTTGAGACTCAATCAAATGTGTACTGCCGATGAATTCGAAGCTCTAGTGTTCATCGTTCTAACTAATGCGTGGTCACAGCGCGTCTAGCATACAGAGGCAAAGAACCGTTTGGAGTCTCATTAAGCGTGGGCGAAGCCAGCCCTATTGTCGGCGCGAGTCAGAAATTTGCTTGCCGGAAATCTGGAGGGTGTAACCATGGTCAGAGTGCACAATATAATACGATTGCCTCATGGCTAACTCTCAATCTGTCCGCACCGTCGTAGTCCCAGCCGCTGGCATGGGGACTCGTTTCTTGCCCGCTACCAAGACTGTTCCCAAGGAATTGCTCCCGGTTGTGGACACCCCAGGCATTGAAATGATCGCCGAGGAAGCTGCGGCGGCGGGGGCAGCGAGGCTGGCTATTGTGACGTCGCCAAGCAAAGATGAAGTACTGCGCCACTTTGATGAATTCCCGGACCTTGTAGAGATTCTCCGTGCTCGTGGAAAGGATGAGCAGGCGGCAAAGGTTGAGCGTGCCGCGGAGATCATTCACCCAGTTGCCGTAACCCAGGAAAAACCACTGGGATTGGGGCACGCAGTGGGATTGGCTGAACCTGTATTGGATGACGATGAGGACTACTTTGCCGTCATGCTTCCCGATGACGTCATTGAGCCGACTGCAGCCATGAGTGAAATGATTAGGGTGCGCCAGGAGCAGGGCGGTTCGGTGTTACTGGCGGTCGAAGTCGACCCCGCCCACGTCTCCAGCTACGGGGTGTTTGATATTGAGGCTACTGGCGACGCCCGCGTGAAGAAGGTCGTGGGCATGGTGGAAAAGCCTGCGGTCGAGGATGCACCGTCGAACCTAGTGGCTACCGGCCGCTACCTGCTGGACCGCGCGATTTTCGACGCCCTCCGTCGCATCAAACCCGGCAAGGGCGGGGAGCTGCAGCTTACCGACGCCATCGATCTGCTCATCTCCGAAGGCCATCCCGTCCACGTCGTGGTCCACGATGGCATCCGCCACGACCTAGGAAACCCGGCCGGCTTCATTCCCGCCAGCGTGGAGTTCGGACTGCGCCATCCAAAGTACGGTCCTGCGCTGTTCCGTGATTTGGAGGAAATTATGGACAAGTACCGGCATGAACTGGGATAGGGAGACCCGAACGCGTTAACCCGGTATATGCCCATGCCTTGGCCGACTATGTTTTGAGCTTGCCTAAAACTAGAAATATTCATTTAGATGATCATAGTTCTGAGGCCAAACTATCTAGTCACTAGGGAACCCCGTCCGAGGCTATTTTCGGTTTTCGGGAGCAATCGTGGGATCAAGTACGGAATATTCCAGACCTAAGGATTGGTTTGGGTGCTTGTAATGGTGAAGTCTTGCAGTTTCTTCTGGGAGCCTTTCAAAAGAGCCGCGAGAAATTGAGTGTACAGAACTCATTGGGAGGGCTTCCGAAATCTTTACAATTGATTTGACTCTGTTGTCCCAGCCCTTTCCGTATTCAACGATGTCTTCGCGAGCCCAGCGATGAACTTGATTTCGTACAAGCTGATCGGGTGTCCAATTCGACATATCAAAATTGAAATTTAATAGTCGAAGTCTGGGGCTTTTGGCGTTTTTAATAATCGACTTCAGGGTCGATGTGCTAGGCAATGCGATGTACTCATCAACGTCAATAACGGCGACCCAATCTTCTGGGAATGATTCACTTAGCTCAGCTAACTTTTCTGGCAAGTACTTGTACTGACGGTCAGAAAGTGGATCTACAATTGGCAGGCCGCTGTTGTTTATATACTCGGCGTGTTCGGATCGCCACTTTTTAACTTCAGTCCACTTCTCCTCAGGGGATAAATTGTCGAAGTAAGAGCCGTTTGCCTCCTTGACGGTAATGTCAAGGTTCAACGGAACTGCTGCCGAGATTTCTTTAAGTACGTTTTCGCTTTCGTCATTCGGAGCGTCGAGAATGATATGAAAGTAGTTGAAGCCGATTTCGTGGTGGTACAAAACCCAGTCCCTGAGGCGATACGCATCACCACGAGACATGGTTAAAATGTGCAGGTCCATTATTGCTTCCTTAATTCATGCGTCGCAAATTCTTTCTGGACTAGTTTAGCTAACCCGCGACCGAATTCGGTCTGTGATTGCTGAATTTTAATTCTTCTTTTGGAAGCCTTTGACCAAAGGCAGTTAAAGAGCGCCCAAGGAGGATTCTCTCCGGCCACTGGTTTCCTCAGTATTCCGATAAACATGGAGGAATCTGCGGCGGCATCTAGGGTTGGTGATGGTGACGTCTTTAGTAAGTACGAGGTGCTTAGCCATGTTGATAAGTGCGCAGCTCTAGTTGAGAATCTTCGTGCTCGAGGAATAGCTGAGCAGGCAGCGAAGGCACAGTGTGTAGCGGAAAGTATTCATGCAGATTCGATTATTCAAGACGAGTCTTTAGGCTGGGGCATGCAGTTAACTTGGCAGTGTCTGTATTGACTGCGGATGAGGACTCTCTTACAGGTATGCTTTCGGACCACGGTCTTGAGCCCACCGTTGCCGTGAGCGAGATGATTCGGGTGCGTTAAGAGCGTGGCGGCTTGGTGTTGTTGGCAGTGGAGGTGCGGCCGTCGCTGGTGCCGAATTATGGCGAATTTGATGTTGCGGCTACCGACGATGATCGGGTGAAGAAGGTTGTGGACATGGTGGAAAAGCCCGCGCCTTGGGATGCGCCGTTGGATTTGGTGGTTACGGGGCGCTACCTTTTGGACCGCGCGATTTTTGGCGCCCTCTGCTGTATCACTCCCGGTCAAGGCGGGGAGCTGTAGCTTACTGACGCCATCGATTTGCTCATCTCTCAGGGCCATCCCGGCCACGTCGTGGTGCATGATGGCATCCCCCACGACCTCGGCAATCCCGCCGGCTTCATTCCAGCCAGCGTCGAATTCGGTCTCCGCCACCCGAAGTACGGACCGGCATTGTTCCATGACTTGGAAGCGATTATGGAAAAATTCCGGCTGGAGCGAAACTAGACGTCGGAAAAGGCAGCGTCGGCCGCGGCCTCAACCTTGTCCATGTAGAAGAGTGATTGGGACTTCTTTAGCGACTCGAGTGAATGCGCGGAAATGTGGGCAATCTTGGTTTAAGGATTGGGATAGAGGGGTTGGGGGAGGCGTCGTTAAGCGCCCGCTCCTTTTATGCCCCGGCCCTAACGAGCTCCCGCGGCGCGGCTCATGCTTGGCTGAGGCTGCGGAGTTTCGATTTACCGGCGTTAGTTTTCTCTACGGGCCAGAATCTCTCCGGGCGCAGGGTGGCAGCTTCATGGAAGGGCGGTGCGTCGGTGCGGATGAGGGGGTATGCGGGAGGCAGTGCTAAGCGGCGTGCAGCAGGTAGGCCGCATCGTGTACCAATGCGCGGGGTGCGGACTGCGGCCCAAAAGTACTGGGTCGCTGTGAGCGGGGGTGGAAAGGGGCGTCGGCAAGCGAGGCTGTGGCAGAGGACTCGATGGTGGGCAGAGCGAAGGTGTGGGCGTCTGCGCGGCGCGGATGCTGCGGAAGTCGGGCAAGCTAAAGGCCTTAAGGGCGCAGGACTACAGGCGCGACAAATGTTTGGGCCTATAAGTTTCTCCGTGGCCGGTGTGCTTTCTGCGCACGTATTTTGTTTAGTCTCATGCCTTACTCAGCGGGCACTGGTAGCGTTTTATTGCATACTGCCACCAGCAGCCACAGGAGGCCATATCCATGGACGCGGATACTTCCGATTTGCTCTTTTACATCGGGTTGGTGCTTGTCATGGTGCTCTTTTGGGCCTACTACATCCTGGAGGTGCGGCGGCATCCCAGATCGGAACAGTGGTACGACGAAAGCGCCTGGGAAGGTAAAGAAAGTGATGGCGTCCTCTTCTATTATCCTTATTGCTCGCTAATGCTGGGTGCTGGTGGTGTCCTAGGGTTGGTTGAAAGCATGAACCCTCCCGAGTTTGTCGGCTCAGTGCTGCGGGTTGTGTTCTTGACAGCTGTCTTTATCGGAGCGGTCGGGATGACGGGTGGTTTCGGGGTTCCACTTCCGTGGCCTTTTGTTCCGCGTTGGGTCGTCGACATTCGCAAAGCGAAACGTGCTCGAAGGCGCGAGCGTAGGGAAGCTAGGAGGAGGGGAGAGTAGGACTGGGGACTTTTCTAGGGTCTGGGGTTCGGTGGAATTTTGGCCATTAAGGTGGGGGTCCTTCGGTCTGAGTGGAAAGTATCGGAAGATGGTTTGGGAGGTTTGCAGCCCGGCCCGGCCAAAAAATTGGAATGACCCTTGTGATTGTTCCCCTTCTTTAATGGGCATCCCTTTTTTGAACGGACTTGACCCTGCTCAGATGAAACAAAACCTGAGACACTTCAGTTTCAATCATGAGTCGCTTCATAGATCTATAAACCGGAGGTGGAAAACGCGAAAGTAACTTACCATGAAATGTATGGGTATTTTCTCAGGACTAAATAGTGGAGACGACCGCGTGGTCGAACTTGACCCCGCGAAAATTTTCCGCAAATTTGCTAAGGCCAATGATTCGATCTACCGGATGCCGTGGGACATTCAGACTGAAGTTTGGAATAAGTGGTTTGGGCGACGTTTTGAACGAGATTCAGTAATCAAGATGAATACTGGAAGTGGAAAGACAGTCGTGGGGTTGATGATCCTGCAGTCTTGCTTAAACGAACTAAAAGAGCCCTGCGCCTATTTTACGCCGAATAAACAGCTTCAACAGCAGGTTCTGGCTACTGCGAATGACCTAGATGTGCAAGTGGCGACAGAGCTGGACGACCCTAACTTCCTTCGGGGGAAGTCAATTTTAGTTGCTCCGATACATAAACTGTTTAACGGCCAAAGTCGGTTTGGTATTCGGTCAAGATCGCAGCATTTTCAACAGTGCGGGGCCATTTTAGTAGATGATGTGCACGCCAGCATGGATACCATTAAAGATTGCTATTCAATCAAAATAGAGTCCGGCGACAAGTGCTACGCCCAGTTATTGGAGCTGTTTGAAAGCGCGATTAAGGGTCAGTCTATTCACTCGTATTCTGCGATCAGCTCTGGAGAGGAAAGCGACACCGTTCAGATACCTTATTGGGATTGGCAGAAACTAATTGAGCGAGTTGAATCCATACTTGACAGTAATCTTCCAGCAGACACCCGTAAGTTTGGGTTCTCTATGGTTCGGCAACACCTTACACTCTGTGAGGTTTTCGTAAACAGAGACGAATTTGAGATCCGTCTTCCTTATCCAGACTTGGAACTTTTTCCTACTTACGTGGACGCGGAGCGTAGGATTTTCATGACGGCAACTCTCACAGATGATTCTTCGCTATGTACTTTACTGGGGGTGGACCGAGAAGCGGTTGAGTTTCCGATTGCTCCTAAAGAGGCGGGGGACATCGGCGACAGGATAATTTTGGCTCCGAGCCGCCTGAGTAAAGTTAGTAAAGAGCAAGTTCAAAGCAAGTTAAAGGAGTGGTCAGCTAACTATAATGTCGTGGTTTTGGTTCCATCCTTTAACTCTGCCGAGGACTGGAGGGGGATAGCGGACAAAGTCGCCGAAGCTGGAGAAGTGTCTGAGGTAGTTGTGCGTTTGCGTCAGGGGCATGTCGGGTTGGTTGTCTTGGTCAACCGATACGATGGGGTGGATCTGCCAGACGATGCTTGCAGAATTTTGGTTATTGACGGGTTGCCCCAATATAGGCGCCCTCATTCAATCGTCGAACAAGCTGTCCTAAACGACAGCGATGCTCTAAGTCGCCTGCAAATGCAGCGCGTTGAGCAAGGTATGGGACGAGGGGTTCGGTCGAGTGATGACTTCTGTGCTGTCCTCTTACTTGGGCCCCACTTAATTTATAATGCCTATAGAACTGGTGCTAGGGAGAATTTTTCACCGGCAACTCGGGCTCAGTTTGAACTATCTGAAAAATTCTCCGAATCCATTACTAAGGAACACTTTAAACAGTTTGTTGAAGCCGTTGAGTCCTTCTTGGAGCGTGACCCGGAATGGGTAGAGGTAAGCCATGCCGCTTTAGCAAAGGTGAAATATCCAGAGCGGTACGAAATTAATGATTGGGCAATCGCGGAGCGACTTGCTTTTGATGACGCTACAAGTCAGCAAGGCGAAGAAGCAGCGACCAAATTGAAGGATGCGGTGAAGGAGTTGCCTATTCGAGAAAGAGGGTTTTATGAGCAGCGAGCTGCTGCTTACATGAATACTCACTCTCCGAAGAGGGCAATTGGTATTCAGCGTTCTGCAAGGGGAAAAAATAAATTTCTTTTGAAACGTAGCGATTTATCCAAGGCTAAGCGGTCTACGATTTCGGGCGCACAAAGTAAGCGAGCGTTGGATTTCTTGGAAAACAAAAAGTTTGAAACTAGCGATGATTTTAAGCTTTGGGGTGAATCGGTTTTGTGCGACTTAGTTCCTGACCCTACTCACGGCAGTTCGGCCAGCTTCGAGGCTGCCGTCGAAACTGTCGGCTGCCTTTTAGGGTTTGAATCCACACGACCTGAAAATGAAGGCAATGTAGGTCCGGACAATTTGTGGCGATCTAATGACGGCCCCGCTCTGCTGCTGGAGGCAAAAAGCGAGTCCGAGGCGAAAAGAATTTCCCGCAGAGACTTAACTCAGTGCGCTCATTCGGTAGATTGGTTTGCTAGTTCATTTGGCCAAGAAGACAATCTTGGGGTGCTGGTGCACGGTTCAAACTGCGCTGAAAGCAACGCGGTTCCACGGAAAAACTTGCAAGTGTTCACGTTTAAGAAACTGGAGCAATTTCGGGAAAACGTCAGCAAATATGTAGAGGAAATCGCAAACGGTTGGGGCAGTATTGATGAGGATGAGATTGAAAGCCTCATCCAACTCTATAAATTAGGTGCCAAGAAATTTAGGCAGAATTGGCTCCAAGATGTTAAAGGATGATACTCAAGGTAATGGAGACGAAAGGTGGCCTTGATGTCAATTTCTGCTTCAAGAAAAACCATTGTAGTAATGTTTTGAATCGCATCTAAGCAGCTCAATGTAAAAATGAAGATGTAACTCTCCGCTCCCTCGTAAAAACTGGTAACAATGGTGCCATTTCGGTGCTCCGCATTAGTTGCAGCGTAGTGGCATTGTTGAAGCCGTCGGTGCTGCCGGCATCCATGGCTGCGCTGCCGCCAATGGAGAAGGAAGTAACCAGTAGGAGGAATGCCCGGGGTGGTGGTTATGGCGATGAAGGGGGACGGTTTGGGCGATTGGTGTGGGGAGAGGAGCATCGGAAACCTGAAGCCGGGCAACGTCGTGGAAGAAGCGTTCCTCACTTAAGGCATAGAAAATGGGTTTGTTTAAAGAATGGCCCTCTGCCGCGTCACATTTATCTTGCAGGTCGCTAAAGGTCAGGTTGGAGACCAGATATGGCTCACGATGAGTGCGCCGAGGGAGAAAAAGACTAAGGGCGCGGTGCCGAGCGCGGCACCAAAATAGTCTTTAAAGAGCGATAGGTAATTGTTATAGAGCACTCTCCCAATTGTTAAAAATCGCCGATTTTATAAAATAGGCGCTCCAGCTGGCAGGCTAATTGATAAAAACCCGCGGTTTTAAGAAATAGGATTTGGACCTTGCTGAATCACCGAGCGGTCGACGGGGCGCCGACAAAAGCGTTTGTAGGAGGCATAAAAATACCCACGCGGCGCTGAAAGTAGCGCGGCGTGGGCTGGGGGAGAGGACTAGAAATTAGTCCTGTGCAACACCAACGTTGACTTCGATGTTGCCGCGGGTGGCCTTGGAGTAAGGGCACATCTGGTGGGCGGCGTCGGCAAGCTCCTGTGCCTTGGCATCCTCAACGCCTGGGATGGTGACCTCGAGGTCTACGCCGAGGTAGAAGCCCTCGTCGTTCTTGCCCAGGGAAACGCGGGCACCGACGGTGGAGTTCTCCACGTCTACGCCCTTGTCCTTGGCCACTGCCTTCAGGGCGGAGTGGTAGCAAGCGGCGTAACCGGCAGCGAAGAGCTGCTCCGGGTTAGCGCCCTCACCGCTGCCGCCCATCTCCTTTGGGGCGGTCATGGTGAAGTCCAGATCGGAATCCTTGACTACAGAGCGGCCGTCGCGGCCTGCGCCGGTGGAGAGTGCTTCGGTGGTGTAAACGGCGTCCATGATGACTCCTTTTCTATTGGGACTTTGTACGTCCGCCGATTGTACGCAAGAACGCTAGTCTTCGACGACGCTGACGGTGACCTCGATATTGCCGGGGGTGGCGTTGGAGTAGGGGCAGACTTGGTGGGCGGTGTGGGTAAGGTGCTGGGTAGTGGCGCGTTCCCACCGCCCGCTGTTGGTCGAGCTAGGCCTGTCCTATCCGCAGTACCTGGTCATGCTGGTGCTGTGGGAGGCGGATGAGCCGGTGCCGCTGAAAATTCATCGACTCCCTGCTGGGCCTGGATAGTGGTACGCTCACGCTGCTGCTCAAGCGCCTGGAAAAGCAGGGCTATGCGGAGCGCTGGTGCGACCCCGATGATGGGCGCCGCACCCTCGCTGCCCTGACTGCAGACGGCGCCTCCCTCCGTACCCGCGCCGAATGCATCCCCGAAGCCATGGCCGAGGCTATAAGGAGGTAGGCCTCGACCTTGCCGAGTTCAAGAAATCGCTGGACACCCTCGCCGGCGTGCCTGTGGACGTGGAGCTGCTGACCTTCTGAGGATGATTTTGCGGGCTAAAGTGTGGCCTTCATATAGCAGATGAGGAAGGCTATACTGGCTTAAGAATTTTGGCTTTATACACGTAAAAATTGTTTCGCACTATGAGAGGAGGGGCCATGGCTACAGCAGTAGACGTCGCGCAGGTTATCTACAACAAACTGGGGTGGGTTGATGCTTGGAAGCTGGAGAAGCTTACGTATTACTGCCAAGCATGGAGCCTGGGCTGGTACGGGCGACCTCTTGTCTCGAATGAGTTTCAGGCGTGGAAAGACGGTCCGGTTGAACCCAACCTCTATCGCGAGAATAAATATCAACGCTCCGAGACAACCTCTACGGTGTTACCGGGAGCTGATGTAGAGGCTATAGGGGACGAAGCCGAAAAGATCATCGATGCCGTGATTGCCTTTTATGGTGATAAGACATCCGATGAATTGATTGAACTTACGCACTCGGAACGTCCATGGATCGTCGCTCGTGGTCAGATGGGCCCCGAGGCGAATGCTAACGAGCCGATTTCGCAGCTGGAAATGAAAAAATACTATGCCTTGCAGGAAGCTCGTGGTGCTGAAGGGCCGACGCGGCCTATGCTTTCTGTGCAGAATCTTTCCGGTGCCGATCTGCAGCAGCGCTTGCAAGCTTCAGCAGAACGCTGGAAGGGCGCTCTTGAGATCCTTGCAACCCGATGAATGAGTATTGCCTTCCGGTGGAAGACGTAGTTCGACTGAACCGTCAACTCATCGGTCGGGATGGCAACCTCCTCGACCGCTCGAAACTTGAGTCAGCATTGGCCACCCCTTTACAGACCTTCGGCGGAGAGTACTTGCACCCATCTGCACTGGATAGGGCTGCAGCGTTGTTGCACTATCTGGCAAAAGCGCATGCATTCGTCGACGGCAATAAGCGAATCGCCTGGGTATGTGCCTCTACCTATTTAGAAATCGAAGGCTTTGGGCTGGGGTCAATCGCCGATGAAGAGATTGTGGAGCTCGTTGAAACCGTGGCCGCTGCGCGCGATAAGAAGGAAGGCTTCATTGCAGAATGGTTTGCTGAACGGTTGATCTAGTTCGGTCTGGTTAGTTCCTGGAGTAGCGGTTAATTGGTAGTGGCCACGCGCTTGCTCCACACGCTTCTGTCCGCGGTTTCAAACGAGGCACTCACCGTTCTATCGCCGGGCTTTTCGCAGGTGAGATTCCGCTGGTCGCTGCCCATGTGGCAATCCAGGTTATAGGACTGCTTGGTCACCGGGCTGCTGGCGGTGATATCTGCGTGGTATACCGCCGTCACCGTGGGATCTTTTGAGCGCATGGTGTAGCTGGCCTGCATCGCGGCATCGAAGACCGCGGCGGCGAATTCGCAGGAGGTCGCATCGCCGGCGTCGATGGAATTGCCAGACGAGGACGTCCCGCAGTAGCCGCCAATCTGGCCCGCGTTGATGTTGTGGTTGCCGCCGGCTGGCGGTGCGGGTTGCTCCGGTTCGGCCTGTTTGGTGACCGTCTCGGTGCGGCGTTGTTTCGTGTCCTTTTCCGGGCTGGATTCTTCTTCGGTCTCGCCCGCGGCGGAGTTATTTTCCTGTGCGGTGGAAAAGGCCGGCTCATTCGCCGAAGTGGAGTTGTTATGGAAATCGGAGCCGGAGCCGCAGGCGCTTACGGTGAGGCCAGCGGCGAGAAGGATGGACGCTACGGGGAATAAGGAAGGGCGCTGCATAGGGATACTGTAGCGCCCTTTGGGGTGTGGTGCGGGGTTACTGCTCGATGCGGGCCGGTGGAACCGGCGCGCCCTCAGGCGGTAGCACCTTGGGATACTTCTTGGCGGTGCCGGAAGAAATGGCAGCCGCGGTTGCGCCCTCGGTGGTGCCGGCAGTGCTGGTAGGGGAAGGACGGTGCGGGGAGGGGTCCCAGTGGGCGTCGACAAGCGTGCGCTGGCATACCCAGCCCAAGGCCAAGATGGCCAGCGCGATAAGGGCAATGAAGAAAAGCCCCAGAGCGCCATCGGCGTGGATGGACCAGCCCAGCAGCAGGCCAAGCCAGCCAAAGTCAGCATCGCCGAAGGTGGTATTCGCAGAGCCGAAGGAACCCAGGACGCTGAGGAGGAATGCCGGCAGGAAGGTAATGATGAGGCCGTTGACAAAGGCACCGAGGGCCGCGCCGCGGCGACCACCGGTGGCATTGCCGTAGACGCCGGCCGCGCCACCGGTAAAGAAGTGCGGCACGAGGCCCGGCAGAATCAGGGCAACGCCAAAGGCCGGGTTGAGCCAGGTGGAAAGCACGGCAAGGCCCACCAGTCCGCCCACGAAGGAAGAGATGAAGCCGATGAGGACTGCATTCTGGGCATAGGGGAAGACGATGGGCGCATCCAGTGCGGGAATCGCGCCGGGCACGACCTTGGCTGCGATGCCCTGGAACGCGGGTACGAGCTCGCCCAAAATGGTGCGTACGCCAAAGAGGATAACGGCCACGGCTACGCCGAACTGGAGGCCCTGGGTGACGGACTGCATCAAGAAATTGCCCACATTGGTGGCGCCATCAGGGAAGGCGGTAAAGGCTTCTTCAGAACCGGCGCGGGCAATGAACAGCACGGCGAGCACCACGTACATCAACGCCATGGAAAGCGCGGTTGCCACCATAGAATCGCGCAAGAAGCGCAGGCCTTCCGGCAGCTTCAGGTCTTCAGTGGAGGGCGACATTTTCTTTCCCTTGCCGCCCACCAGCTTGCCGACGCCGCCCGCAGCCAAGTACCCCACAGTGCCGAAATGCCCGATGGCAACGGAGTCATCGCCGGTAATGCGGCGGGTAAATGGGTGCGCGATAGCCGGCAGCGAGACCATGAGGATGCCGAGAAGGGCCGCGCCAAAGGCGATGACGACCCAAGACGAGTACCCAGCAGGGGCAAGCACCATGGTGAGAAGCGTGGCCATGAAGAGGACGTGGTGGCCGGTGAGGAACACATAGCTCATGGGCGTGAAGCGGGCGAGCAGTAGCGAAACCACAAAGCCGAGGATCATAATCCAGGCGACCTGGCTGCCGAACTGGTCTTGGGCAATGCCTACGATTGCCTCATTGGTGGGAACCACGCCTTGCGCGCCGGTAGCGCCCGTAATCATGGCGCCGAGCGGCTCCAGCGAATCGGTGACTAGACCGGCGCCGGCACCAATGAGCAAGAAGCCAAGCGTGGCCTTGATGGCGCCGCCGATGGTTTTGCCAGTGCCGCGCCCCATCGCGGCCAAGCCGACCGCGGTGATGATACCGATGAGGAATGCCGGTACGGAGAGGATCTCATTGACAAGGAAGTTTGCTATAGCAAGAAGAAAATCCATGAGGATGCTCCTTAGATGTCATAGAGCTCGCGCAGAGCCCCATCGATTTCAGACATAGAGGTGAAGTCTTGGATGACGTAGACGGGAACGCCGACATCGCCAAGCGTTGCGGCGATTTCGCCGGAGGTGAGCAAGAAATCCGCCTCGCTCGCACGACCCTTGGCGGAGATGGTGTCTGTGGCTTCTACATTCAGGTATGGTCCCCAGCCCCATTCATCGAGGACCTGCTCGAGCGTGTTCTTAAGGAACAAAGATGTGCCCAGGCCGTTGCCGCATACCGTGAGGATCTTGCCTTTGGAGGCGATGGAATCCGCGGATTTTTGTTTCGCAGGGCGGGCTGCCAGTTCGGTCGGTGCTGCGGAAGACGCGCGCTTCTTACTCGAAGCCGCTGCTTTGAGAACCGCACGGAGCTCCTCTTCAGAGTCCACGCGATTGAGCTCATCTCGCTTTGTAGCTAGCAACTTTGCTAGCTGCTTCATGGCCTGTAAATGCTCGGAGTCATTGCGCGCGGCAAAAGCTACGACTAGGTCTACGGGATCATTGGACTCGTGGCCGAATTTCACCGGCTTATTCAGCCGTGCCCATGACAGCGAGGTTTCCTTTACCGACTCCGAAGGGCGTGCGTGCGCGAAGGCAAAGCCTGGGGCCACAACAATGTAGGGGCCCGTCTCTTCCACAGAGCGCACCATTGCTTCTGTGTAGTCTGCGGTGATCGTGCCTGCATCTTCGAGCAACGATCCTGCAAGCCGGATAGTTTCTCGCCAGTCCTTGGCGGCGCCGTGCAGCTCTACCGCGCCGGGCACCAGGAGGGAATCTAGTGTCGCCATATGTATCTCCCATCACAGAAATAGTGACATCGGGGTTAATGTCACTAACGATTCTATTCCGTGGAGAAACCGGAGGTAAAAGCAGGGGTAACGTTTGCACTGGCGGGAAAGCTGGGTGGCTCTATGGTGTCCGGTGTCCCGAGGGTTTTGGACTTGTGTGGGGCTACCCGTACTGAGGGTGTGAAAGTTAAAAGCCCCGCTAGCGCGGGGAGGGGTACAGCTCAAATGCTGCTTTGAGCACTGCAACAGGCTCATCCCGTTGGGTGCGGGAAGGTGGTGTTAACACCTGCAAAAGAGTGTACTCTACTGCGGTTTCGATTTAGCGTAGAAAAATAATGAACGTTGCAGTGCTAAGGGTGCTAATATCTTGGGTAGTGAATGGTTTAGTCGACTGAGGTCGAAGCTTCGGTGGCATGAGAGTCTTGCGGAGGAATGGAAAATGGAATTGCCGGCAGCCACGGTTGAATTCTGTAAGCGTGCCGAGGGTTGGGCGCAGCAAAGGAGACCGCAGACGCGCAGTTTGTGGGCGAAACCGGGAGATGGAGTTGATTTCCTTAATGTGCCGCAACACTTGGTGGATACGGCATGTGCTGCGTCGCTAATCTTTAACTCTTGGGTATCGCAGCCGGTTAAAGATTTCCTGAGTGGAGAATTGCAGATATCAGAACCCGAATTGGAAGGGCTGTACCTATGGTTGGTGGGGTGTCATGACCTGGGGAAAATTTTAAAAACTTTCCAGCGGCAAATTCTGACCCAGGGAGGGCGGGAACACCTTGTTAACGCTGTTGATGATGCCGGGCTGGCTACGGAGCTCAGCGTTGACGAAGCCAACTTTAGCAAGCTCCCTCACAGTATAGTTTCCGGAGAAATTCTGTCTCTGTGGTTAGAGGGGCAGGGGGTTCGACGGCCAAAAGCTAATGCGGTAGCTGGAGTGGTGAACGCACATCATGGCATTGCGACCGGCCCTAATCCTTCAGTGCGCAATCTCGTGGAAAATTACCCGGCTGAGTGGAAGGCCGTTCACCGAGAGCTGGTGGAGGCAATGGAGGAATTATGTGGGGTGGAAGGGGGCGTCGGCAAGCTGGTGGCATCCATGCCTAAAATGTCTGGACCTGCGGCGCAAACGCTGACTGGTCTGGTGGTGATGGCTGATTGGATTGCCTCTAATGAAAAAGCTTTTACTCTCCGCGTTCAAAGCAGCCAGTTGGAGCGAACTGCTGCTGCAGCCGAATTCATTGATCTCACCTCGCCGTGGGCCCCTGGGATTACCAGGTGGGCGGATATTAATGAGTATTTCCGTAAGTCATTTAATTGGCCTGCGGAATTTCAGGCGCGCCGGGTTCAGCGGGCGATGGTGGAAGCAGTTCAAGACTTGGATGAGCCTGCTTTGGTGGTCCTTGAAGCGGAGACCGGTGTGGGCAAGACTGAGGCGGCGCTCGCTGCTGCGGAGATTATGGCAGCCCGCAACGGCGCGCAAGGAGTATTCTTTGCGGCCCCGACGATGGCTACCGCTAATGGCTTGCTAGAGCGGACAATCGAGTGGGCTGGAAATGTGGCAGGGAACTCGGTGCGGTCCATGTACCTCGCGCACTCGAAGAATGCTTTGTCCAAACCCTTTGCTGAGTTGAAGTTCAACGGTATTAATGACCTGGAAGAATCTGGTGGTGAGGTAGTGGCCTCGCAATGGATGTCTGGGCGCCGATTGGGCATTCTCTCGAATTTCGTCGTGGGAACTGTGGACCAGGTGCTGATGATGGTGTTGCAGCAGAGGTATTCCATGCTGCGGCATGTGGGGCTAGCGGGGAAAGTGGTCATATTCGATGAAATTCATTCGTTCGATGTCTATACCTCTGACTATCTGCGCAGCACCATTGCCTGGCTGGGACATTATGGAGCCAGCGTCATTCTGATGTCCGCAACCTTGCCGCCGCACAAGCGTAAGGAGCTGGTGGAGGCTTATTCATGGGGAAATATGCCGGAAGGTGAGCAGGGCTATCCGCTCATTACCGTAGCTACGGCAGAGGAGATTCATGCTACCTCCGTGGAACCATCGCCTACCAACTTGGTGGGAGATATTCAGATACTCGATGAAGAAGAGGGGCCCCTTTCCGTATTGCTTGATGAGCTACTAGATGAGGGTGGCTGTGCTCTTGTTATTTGCAACACTATTGGCCGCGCTCAAGCTACATACTCGCGCCTGTCGGAAATGTATGGCGAGTGTGTGGAGCTTTACCACGCGGGCTTTGTGGCCTGGGAAAGGGTGGAAAAGGAAAGCTCGCTAAGGAAAGAGCTTGGCCCTGATTCTCACCGTGGAGCTGGTCGTCCGTGGCGCAAAATTGTGGTAGCCACCCAGGTTGCAGAGCAGAGTCTCGATATTGACGCCGATGTTCTCATCACGGATATCGCGCCTATAGACTTGCTCATCCAACGCATTGGTAGGCTGCACCGTCATGCGCGCCCCGAAACTGATAGGCCTCGCCGTCTCCGGGATCCGAAGATTTTCATTCGCGGTGTGCTGCAGAAAGACCCAGTTCCGGAGTTCGATTCTGGTGCGGAAGCAATCTATGGTCGAGCGATCCTGATGTCCACTCTGGCTGTGTTGCCAGAGGAGTTTCGACGACCAGATGATACTGCCAAGCTCGTCGCTGAGGCTTATAACCCGGATTTTAAACCCCCAGCACCGTGGCTGGAAGCGTGGACCGAAGCAGAAGATGAGAGGCGACATGGGGAAGCTACGGCTCATTTGAAGTCCGCAGATTATCGATTACCTGACCCTAGGCATGGTCTGCAATTTAAAGCGCTCTTTGAGCGATTGGTCGATGATTCTGAGCACAGTGCTGGGGAAGGGGGAGCGGCACAGGTTCGTGATATTGAGCCGAGCGTGGAGGTCATCCCCATTATCGCTACCGATTATGGATATCGGCCTTGGGGTTGGGACAGCGAGGTTCTTGATGGGGGCGAAGTTTCATACGAGCTGGCCTTTCATTTGGCGTCGAGTACAGTTCGCTTGCCAGGCAGGATGACTCGTTATGGAACAGACTTTGACGCGGTTGTAAGCCAGCTTGAGGAATCTACACCAGGTGAATGGGTAGATCACTATCTGCTCCGAGGACAACTAGCTCTTGTGCTTAACGAAAATAATGAAGCAATGGTTGGACGCTTTGAAATCCGCTATTCCTCCGAGCTTGGAATCGAAATAATGAGCGACGGTAGGGGTTAGCATGTCCAAGGCCAAAGCTACCCTGAGGGCACCTCCGGCCCAGGAGTATTTACTACACACCACCAATTCATCTTTACAGAAAGGAGGCGAAAGATAATGACTGAAAAACCAACATTTAATTTGCTCGATGAGCCGTGGATCTCGTGCATTGACAGCGCAGACGCCCCAGTCGCATTAAGTATCCGGGATATATTCTCGGGTCGCGGCGATGCTCAAAAAGTCTTGGGTGATTCACCCACCCAGGACTATGCGGTAATCCGTGTACTGCTTGCTATTTTTTGGCGGGCCCATGCTCTGGATATCGCTCGTGCCCATTCGCACAATTCTCGGCGGGCTCATTTTGATTGGGGAGAATGGTTCGCTGATCAGCGAGAAACCCTGATCAAGGAGCGACGTGATGAGGTTGTTCTGGATTATCTCGACGCCTTTGCTGATCGCTTTGATCTTCTCTCTGAAACCCAACCCTTTATGCAGGTAGCTACCCTGCATTCGAAGAAGGGGGACACTCGTCCCATCTCTTATATCGTTCCCGAGGCCGCGGAAGATTTCTTCACCATGCGCACTGGGGATGGCCGTCAAAGTTTGTCTTTAGCTGAGGCTGCTCGGTGGCTTATCCACCTGCAGGCCTATGACTATTCGGGTATTAAGACCGGCGCGGAGGGCGATCCACGCGTCAAAGGTGGTAAGGGCTATCCCATCGGTACCGGTTGGTCCGGCCGAACGGGCGGAACACTCGTTCTTGGGACGGGTGGACTATTAGAGACGTTGCTGCTTAACACTTCCCAGTATGTTGTCACCAGCAAGCAGGATTCAAACCCCATCGAAGGCGATAAGCCGGTGTGGGAGCGTGAACCCGATACGGCAGCGCAGCGCCCCGGATCCGACGATAAGCTCGGTGCATTTCCTCGCGGTGCTGCTGACTTAGCGACCTGGCAAGCGCGGCGAGTGCGTCTCGTTGTCGAAGGCGGACGGGTTACTCGAGTAGTAGTTTCCAACGGGGACCGTATTCCGGATGCAGGAAAGAACGTGCTGGCCGATCCAATGACGCCGTATCGTTATAGCCCGAATCAGTCAAAGAAAGGCGTGACAGCGTACTACGCTCGCCCCTACGACTCGACGCAAACCATGTGGCGTGGTCTTGATTCCTTGATCGCGCTTGAGGATGACCCCGGCTTTGATCAAAAGAAGGATAAGGCTCCGCTACGCCCCGCAAACCTGAGTAACCTGGCGGCTCTAGACGCCGATGGATACTTGGAAAAGCATGTCTTCGATGTCGCTCTAGTCTCCATGGAGTACGGGCCGCAAGAGTCTTCGGTGGCCAGTACGTTTAGCTCTACTATCGGGCTTCCTGTTTTGGTGCTTCGGGACGATGACGCAGGCCGCAAAGTGAGAAATGCTGTTCGAGCCTCCGCTAAACAGACCTATCAGGCAGCGATCAGCATGGGCTGGTTCGCTGGCCAATTGCGGGTAGCCGCGGGCAATGACTACGAGTTTGGAGTAGCTGCCAAAGATCGCTTCTATGCCCAGCTAGAACCGCAGTTTATCGAGTGGATGTCTACCGTTGCGGTGGATACTACCGATGAATCTCAAAAAATATGGCAAAAGCGTGCCAGAGGTGTAGCTCTGGCGCACGCTCGAGAATTGCTCCGAGGAGCTGGTCAAAAGGCGGTCATTGGTAGGGAAATTGATGCCGGAGAAGATGGAAAGGGCCGAATCATTTCTGCAGGTTCTTTGTACCGGCAACTTCTTCGCCGCCTTGATAACGACCTGCCGCTTACCGCACCACCGGCTGAGAGCCGAAGTAACGATTCATCTCTGAAGGAGGGCAAGGCCCATGCATGAGAATCAAAACACCTCTAAGACAGGCTCGCAACGTAGCGGTGGTCCAAGGCTTCGCGCCTCGGTGGCTCGGACCGCAGATTCGCTGCAACGAGATCTTTTTCATTCGCCGAACCACGCTAAGCAGGCACACGCCCGAGCAGTGCTAGCAACATTGCGGAAGTACTCTGCAGTAAGACTGGAGAATCACCCCCTTGCCTTGGAGGAAGTTCTGCTTCTACTGGAACCACCCTTGAGCGAGTTGGAGTTGGGCCGAGGAGATAAACCATCGGCCTCAGAACTGGCAGCATTTCAAGCCCTCACAATGTTGGGTGTGCATATGCAAAGCGCTACTACTGATGCCCACATCGCTGGGCAAAGTTTTGCTAAAGCATGCGGGCGCTTTTATTCCCAGAGCCAATCCCAGTCCACCAAGCCTCGTTTCGACGCCATGATGGTGGCGCAAGACGAGGCCTCCAGGATGGTTCACATTCGCTCTTTGGTCACGCTGCTTCGACGCGCCAAGCTGGGGTTTGACTATGGGCAATTTGCCAATGACCTCCGCGTTTTAGGCGACCAGACAGTAACCCAGAAAGAAAAAGCTCGTCGCCAAGGCGTCCTACTGCGGTGGGGTCGCGATTTCGCCACTGGCGTTTATGCCTCGACTCACAACGAGTCAGAATCCTAAACCCTTACTTTTTGAAAGGAAGTTGAAAACCATGTCTCTTATCATTGATATCCACGCTCTGCACACCCTTCCGCCATCGCTTATTAACCGTGACGATACCGGTGCACCAAAGTCCGCAGTGTATGGCGGTGTACCGCGCCAGCGTGTTTCTTCCCAGTCGTGGAAGCGTGCAATCCGTAAGTACTTTGAGACCCACGCTGATGTGGAATCCGTCGGAGATCGTTCGAAGCGCATTCCCGCAAAAATCGGCCGTAAGGTAGAAGACCACGAGGGGTGGGACGCTGAGCGCGCCCGGGCTGCAGTGGCCGATCTCTTCAAGTCCGCCGGAATCACGACGGAAGTAGATTCCAAAAAGCTTAAGGCTCTCGAGGAGTCGGAAGAGATTACTAAGGAAGAACTCGAGGCAGCACAGTACCCACAGACCAAGTACCTACTCTTCTTGAGCCCCCACCAGATAGACCGCGCTGCAGAAGCCATTGTCGAGGCAGACGGCGAGAAAATCAAGAAGAAAGAAGCGCAGAAAATCCTCGATACCGAGCACTCGGTGGATATGGCGCTCTTCGGCCGTATGGTCGCCGATGATGCTGCTTTCAATATTGATGCCTCAGTGCAGGTGGCGCACGCCCTTGGCATTCATGCCAGTGCACCCGAGTTTGATTACTTCACCGCAGTAGATGATTTGGCAGAAGAAGGGGAGGAGACAGGCGCCGGAATGATCGGCACCGTGCAGATGATGTCTTCGACGCTCTACCGCTATGCCACAGTAAACCTTGATGGTCTGAGCGAAAACCTAGATTCTGAGGAAAATGCGAAGCAAGCCGCCGTTGACTTCGTGGATGCGTTCATCAAGTCCATGCCCACCGGCAAAATCAACACTTTCGCAAACCAGACCCTGCCAGAGCTGGTTTATATTGCGGTACGCGATACCCGACCGGTAAGCCTTGTCACCGCCTTTGAAGAGCCGGTCGAGGCAATGGCTGGAACGAGTTTGCGCGTAGCCGGTGCTGAAACCTTGGCTAAAGAAGAGGCGGAGTTTGAGGAAAACTATGGTCTTAAGCCGCAAGCTTCCTTCGTCGTAGGCGTCAGCGAAGCCCGTAAAGCCTTTGCGGATCTTGCAGAAGAAGTAACTCTTCCTGAGCTCGCGGATCGATTGGCTGCCGCGCTAGAGAAGTAGGAAGGACGCCGACAATGACATACTCGTTGTTATTGCTCCTTAAAGGTCCGATGCAGTCGTGGGGAACCGAGTCTCGCTACGCCACGCGAGCTACATCTACCCTTCCTTCTAAGTCGGGGGTGTTGGGGATGCTTGCTGCAGCTGAAGGCAGGCGCCGCACCGATGGAGTAGAAGATCTGGCAGGACTGAGCTTCGCGGTGCGAGTAGATCAATCTGGTAGTTTGCTCCGTGATTATCAGACTGCTCAAGATTGGCAGAATAACCCGAAGAGCCAAGCCAAGCTGATTACTCGATACTTCTTAACCGATGCTGCCTTTGTTGCTGCTATCGAAAGTGAAGATCAAGCTCTCTTAGAAGGCTTTGCCGAGAGTCTGAAACGGCCGGCCTATCCCATTTTCCTCGGCCGTAGATCGTGCCCAGCTCCGCCGAATATCGTGCTTGGCGTGGTTAATGAGTCTGCGGTGGAAGCACTGCAGGACCACTCGACGTGGCATGCAACGAAAGACTATATGCGCACGTGTGGGCAAGAAGTAGAGTTGCCTATCTACCGTGACTCACTTGCCGGCGAAACCGGTACGGCCTGCCAGGACGTGCCAGTTTCTTTCGACCCTGAGCATCGTAAGTATTCGTGGCGCACCGTTGTTCAAAAGGAATTCGCCACCGTGGAAAACCCGATTGAACCGGAAAACCGGCGTCCTGATCCCTTCTTGGAAGCGGTGATGAATGTATGAGTACGTTGACAAAGATTTTGATTAACCCGCGGCGTCGCCAAGGGCGAAAACTTTTGACCAATCCGCAGGCTATGCACGCGGCTGTGGCAGCTTCTTTCCCGCCCGACTTAGACCAGTCTTCTGGTCGCATATTGTGGCGCCTTGACGAAAGTGCTCACCACCATGCGCTCTATGTCGTTGGGCCAGAAAAGCCGACTGCCAGCGTGATAGCTGAGCAGGCAGGGTGGGATACAAGACCTGCGCAATCAGTCGAGTATGACCGCCTCTTGGGTTCTCTGGCTAAGGGGCAGAGGTGGCATTTTGAGCTCTTGGCCAACCCCACATACTCGCAGTCCAATGGTGGAAAGCGAGGAAAAGTTAAGGCGCACGTTTCAGTAGACCACCAATTGGGCTGGCTGTACCAACGCTCTGAACGAGCCGGATTCAAACTCGCCCCGCGCGCCCAGGATGAGACTAGTAATGCCGAACGTGACCGCTGGTCCGTTCATGAGCAGACCACCATCGTGGAGCGAAAATCCTTGGATTTCCGTAAAGGCGATAGCCGCCGTCGCGTGCACATCGCTACTGCACGCTACCGCGGAACCTTGGAGGTCAGTGATCCAGACGCACTGCGCGCGACTTTAGTCAATGGCATCGGTAGGGCTCGCGGTTATGGCTGTGGTCTATTGACCTTGGCCCGACCTACGGGTGCATAATGTCCACACCGAGTGAAGTCCCCATCACACGCCAGGCACTAGCGCGGATGTCGGACCGGATAAGCTTCCTTTACGCTGAGCGGTGCGTGGTCAATAGAGATGGAAATTCCCTTACTATTACCGATCAGCGTGGGGTGGCTTATGTACCGGCTACCCAGCTAGCTGCCTTATTGCTCGGTCCTGGCACGAAGATCACCTACGCTGCTATGGCTTTGCTTGGCGACGCCGGCGTGACCACCCTCTGGGGAGGTGAGCGCGGGGTTCGCTATTACGCCCACGGTCGCCCGCCGGCTAAGTCTTCCCGCATGGCTGAAATCCATGCGCAAGTTATATGTAACCAGCGCAAACGGTTGGATTGCGCTCGCCGCATGTATGCACTGCGGTTTCCTGGCGAAGATGTTTCTGGGTTGACGATGTCGCAGTTGCGCGGTCGTGAGGGTGCGCGTATGAAGCGGATTTATGCCGCCGAAGCGGAGCGCACGGGTGTGTATTGGAATCGTCGATCTTATGACCCCAATGATTTCGATTCCTCGGACCCCATCAACCAGGCACTCACGGCAGGAAGCGCTGCTTTGTATGGCGTTGCACATGCCGTAATCGCAGCACTGGGTTTCGTCCCGGCGTTGGGCGTTGTACACACTGGCACCGATCGCTCCTTTGTCTATGATGTTGCCGACCTGTACAAAGCGGAGATTTCTATTCCAGCAGCATTCGATGCCGTGGCAGCACAGCAGGGAAGTCCCTCCATTGAGGTGCGCCGCCGGATTCGCGATCAGGTGGTATCTCATCGCTTGATGCCCCGGATGGTGCGCGACCTTAAAGCTCTTTTCGATGCCCCCGATGATGTCCTGGTCAGCGATGCCGAGCTAATGCTGTGGAGTGAGCTCGAGGTTATTGCCTCCGGGGTGAATTGGGCAGAGGAGGAGTCGTTGTCATGATGGTGCTGGTCGTTACGGCCTGCCCAGCAGGTCTGCGAGGCGATCTCAGCAAATGGCTCATTGAGCTGACCCCTGGAACATTTGTGGGACGCCCTGCCGCGCGCATCCGGGAATTGCTCTGGGAGAGAACCGTGGATCTTTGTAAAGATGGTCGTGCCTTATTGGTGTATCCCGCCGCTAATGAGCAAGGCATGGAGTTTCGAACTCACCGGCATCACTGGGAACCCACCGATTTCGATGGCGTCACGTTAATGATGCGCCCACATAAACCAAAACAAATGAAGCGTCGGACGGGTTGGTCGAAAGCACGCCAAGCCCGCAAAATGTACAACCGACAGAAAAGAGGAGGTTAGCGTATTCGATTAAATGAGCTTTTGACCTCCTGCTTGAAGCCGTATGTAAAATAACCTTTAGGCTCCTATCATTCCTGCTCAGCAAGTGTGTTCCCCGCGTAAGCGGGGATGAGCCGCTAACCCGGCTCATGGACGATGAATTGCCGAAGTGTTCCCCGCGTAAGCGGGGATGAGCCCAGTGACCTTTTCTCCCGTAGCCGGGTCGGTCAGTGTTCCCCGCGTAAGCGGGGATGAGCCCCATGTTCTTGAGTCTTATGGTCTCGCGCCGGAGTGTTCCCCGCGTAAGCGGGGATGAGCCCTTTCGCAGCAAGATTCTGCTCCATTGGGGTGCGTGCTCCCCGCGTAAGCGGGGATGAGCCCCAGACCTGGACGCAAAAGGTGGACGGGTGGCAGTGCTCCCCGCGTAAGCGGGGATGAGCCCGGCGCGTGGGGCACTGTTAAGCAGCGCATGAGTGCTCCCCGCGTAAGCGGGGATGAGCCCCGTGCTGTGCCGGAGTCGCTGAAATACCGTCAGTGCTCCCCGCGTAAGCGGGGATGAGCCCCAGACCTGGACGCAAAAGGTGGACGGGTGGCAGTGCTCCCCGCGTAAGCGGGGATGAGCCCGGCGCGTGGGGCACTGTTAAGCAGCGCATGA
>NZ_JAKRNB010000018.1:0-46828 GCF_022347395.1 Corynebacterium sp. ACRPF | reverse complement strand
GCCCCGCCCCCGCTCGTGATAGTGGGCGCGGGGCAGGTTTCTTTTCAGGAAAAAATGAGTAGAATATAAGAAACCCGTCCATTCTGCTTATTTCCTGTGAGGAGCTCCACTGACGATGCGCCGCCGCTCTCTGCGTCTCGGTATTACGACGCTCCTGTCTGCCACCTTGCTCGGTGGCGCCACGCCGGCCGTGGCCTATGAGATGCAGCGTGATTCTGCCACCTCGTTGCGCATCATTTTGGATTCGGGCGAAACGATTGAGCAGGATAACGCGGCTGCGGCCATCCTGGCTATTGCTACCCAGCGCAAGGAAGCATTGGTGGCCGATGGAATTTTGTCTCAGGAAAAGGCGGATGCCGCCTTCGAGTACTACTTTGGCAAAGCCCGGCTCAATACCGCGCGCACCGATGGCAATATTTATTCCACTCCACTGGACTTCCCGTGGGAGCCAGAGGAGCGGACGCAATCCCTAGACGGCAAGGAGTACACCGAAGCGGCCGTATTGGATTACCTCGACATGCTGGGCGCCAACTATGCCCAGGCGGTAATTCGCGCCGAGCTGGGCGAGTTTACCAAGGACTTGCCGCAGGCCCCCGCCGGCAACGCGGCTACCTCTCAAAGTAGCCAGCTGCCGACCCTCGGGGAAACTGGCTCCGCCTTCCCGGATGAGTTCCCTTCCTATGCGGCGGCGCTGTGCGATATTGTCACCATCACCAAGCAGGTCAATGCACCCTTGGAGCAGGCCGCCGTCTCGCACCGTGATGCGGGAACCGTGCCTGAGGAGGCGACGGCGAACGAGCATTCCGGTCTATCCGCCTTTGAAGGCGGCCTCCTAGCCACCGGTTTGGCGGCGTTGACCAGCGCCGCCGGATTCGGATGGTCCGCACTCGACTGGTCCGAAATCCTTTCTCACCTGGGCCAGTTCTTTTCCTAGGCGTTAAGCCCTGCCCGCTGGGTTAGAGCAAGCGGAATGACGTTAAACCGGTGGGGCTCGCCGAGCCCGTAAATGCATGCTGCTGTTGGCCTATGTAGGCGGAGCCAAAGTACTCGCCATTGGGCCGTGCGTGCAGGCTGGTTAATTGCAGTCTGTCCGTGGCATAGGGGCTTGTGCGCCGGCGCACCCACGATCCAATGTGCAGGCGGATGGCATCCGAATAGCGCGGGGAATTGAGATGGGCTAGCGGGCGATAGCCGGCGGCTACCTCCAGCGCGAAGACTACCCAGCCTTGGATGCGGTGCTGGGCGGCGACTTCCGCGGACGTCGGCAAGCGGCCATAGTGCACGCGGTGGGGCGCAATGAAGAGTTTGAGGTGCGAGTAGCCAGGAATGGGCTCGTACATGGTGGGGAAGTAGTGCTCCTGCATAAGGGCAGGAGGCGGACGCGTGATAATTGTCTCATGCCCGCCCCAACCCCGCCATTTCTGAGGGTTTCCTGAAATGGATGGGCGCGAATGAGCGCGCGGTTCGCTATACTCTCGGGGAGTTAAAGAGAATCGTAACCAAAGGATTTAAGTACATGCGTGGTCTAATCGTTGACTATGTCGGCGTCCTTGATGGCACCGAAGAAGACAACCGCCGCTGGAAGGCGCTGCTGGCCGCCGCCAAGGCAAATGGCGCAGCAACCGCCATCCTGTCCAATGACCCAGGCGGACCAGGCGCGGAGCACATCCGCGAGTGGGAGTACCGCGGAAACGTCGACGCAGTTGTTCTCTCCGGCGAGGTGGGGGCGGAAAAGCCTGAGGTCGCAGCCTTCCAAGCGGCAGCGGATGCCCTAGAACTGCCGCTCAATGACTGTGTCATGGTTGATGATTCCATCCTCAACGTGCGCGCCGCCGTGGAATCCGGCATGGTGGGCTTTTTGTACACCAGCTTTGACCGCGTCTCCGTTGAAATCCAGGCAGTCTTCGATATTGAAGGTGAGTTTTAGTGGCTAAAGCCCGCGTTTACATCCCTGCGACCTACGCCATGCTGGCGGAACTGGAAGAAACCGGCTCGCTGTCCGCGCGCTCCGGCTGGGGCTTTATGGTGACCCCTGCGCTGCAGGAGTTCTATACCGAGGGCGATGAAGAAGAAATTGCCTACTCGGCCTTCCTCGAGGCCTCTATGGCCTCCATGCGCCTTTTGGCCATCGGCGATGAGGAGAAGTTCCCGCACCGCCGCGTGGTTATCTCGGTAGACTTGGATGATTCTGTCCTTATCCCGCGCCCGGATATGGGCGAGCCGGTGGTAGAGCTTAAGCCGGCACAGTTCAGCAAGGATGACCTAGCGTCCATCCACGTGGATATTGCGGAGTCCGAGGAAACCACCGCGAGGGCCATCGAGGCTATCGATACCGCAGACTTGGGCGATGAAGATGCGGAGCTGGCCGTGGGCGATGCACTGGATAAGTTCATGGCCTTTTATCACCCCACCGAACTCCCTTTCCTCGTAGAATTGCTCTAAAACTCAAGGAGAAAACATGACTCAGCGTTTCAAGAACCTCGCTGCGGCCACCGTTACCGCGGGCGCAGCCCTCATCGCCGCGCCTGCCGCACTGGCAGATACCACCCCAGCTGCGGATGCGGCTGCCGACGCCGTGCCCACCACCCCGTGGCTGGCGCTGCTAGAGACCTCGTCCCAGGGCACCTGGGGCCAGATCCTCGATGTATTCTTCGGCATCGTGGATGGCATTTTGGGTGTGATGGCAGATACCGGCTTCCACCTCTAATTTTCCCACTCCACGTTGGTGCGCAGGGCCTCGAGTAGGCCGCGCACCGCGTCGCGCCGCCGCGCACTGGCGGTATCAGGGGGGATCAGCGCAGGATCATCGAGGCCGCATTCTGGGTCCGCAGGCGGGCCCATGTGCGTACAACCGCGGGGGCAGTCCTCGATGGCTGCGGCAAGGTCTTCAAAGACGCCAAGCACGTCATCGGCATCCACGTGTGCGAGGCCAAAGGAACGAATGCCGGGGGTATCGATAATCCAGCCGCCGGTGAATGCATCCTCGGCGGGGAGGGGGAGCGCCACAGATTGGGTGGAGGTATGCCTGCCTTTGCCGACGCCCGATACTTCCCCTGTCTCCCTATCCGCATCCGGTACCAGCCGGTTGACCAGGGTGGATTTGCCCACGCCGGAATGCCCGATGAGCGCGGTGACGTGGCCGTCGATGTGGTTGCGCACCGCCTCGAGTCCGTCGTCGACGCCGGCTTCCACCACCGTGACATCGAGATCGGCGAACTCCGCCGCGAAGGGAGCAGGGTCCGTGAGATCGGTTTTGGTCAGGCAGAGGATGGGGTGGATATTACCCACAAACGCAGCGATGAGGGCGCGCTCGACAAACCCGGAGCGCGGCGGCGGATCGGCCACGGCGGTGACGATGAGCATCTGGTCCGCATTCGCCACCACGATGCGCTCATAAGGGTCGGTGTCATCGGCCGTGCGCCGGAGGACGGAGGTGCGCTCTTCCAGCTTCACAATGCGCGCCAGGGTGTCCTTCTTACCGGAGGTATCGCCCACGACGCCCACGCGGTCGCCCACCTCGATGGCGGTGCGGCCCAGCTCGCGGGCGCGCATGGCGGTGACCCGCGGGCCGTCGTCTAGCGCTACGCCCCAGCGCCCGCGGTCCTTGGTGATGACCATGCCGAACTTGGCATTTTCGTGCTTGGGGCGGTCCTTGGTACGCGGCCGCGAGCCCTTGCCGGGGCGCACGCGCACATCGGATTCATCGAAAGAACCGAAACGCCTAGCCATTGCTCTCCTGTTGCTCGGGGTCCACCATCGTCTCCCACATGCGGTCGAACCCAGGCAGGGTCTTCGCGGTGGTGGAAATGTCTTCTACCTCTACGCCCGGTACCCGCAGACCGATAATCGCACCCGCGGTGGCCATGCGGTGATCGGCGTAGCACGGCCACTCGCCGCCGTGGAGAGGGGCGGGGTCGATATGCAGGCCGTCGGCAAGCTCGGTAACCTTGCCGCCGAGGGCGTTGATATTATCCGCCAGCGCCTTTAAACGGTCAGTCTCGTGCCCGCGCAGGTGCGCAATGCCGGTGAGGGTAGAGGGGGTCTCCGCCAGGGCGCACAACGCCGCGACGGTGGGGGTGAGCTCGCCGATATCGCCCATATTGCGCTCGATGCCCTGCAGCGCGCCGTCCTTGGCGCCCTTGGCAGTGACAAAGCCCGGCTCTTGGGTGACCATGACGCCCATATCCACCAGAATATGGCGAATGGCGTCGCCCGGCTGAGTAGTATTGGCAGGCCAGCGCTTAATGGTCACGCGGCCGCCGGTGACGGCAGCGGCGGCAAGGAAGGGCGTGGCATTGGAGAGATCCGGCTCGATTGCCCATTCCCGCCCGGCAATCGGGCCAGGGTGCACGGTCCAGGTATTCTCGCCGGAATCCACGTGGACGCCGGCTTGGCGCAGCATGCCTACGGTCATCTCCACGTGCGGCATGGACGGTAGGGGACCGCCCTCGTGGGTGACGGTGATGCCCTTGGCAAAGCGCGCACCGGCCAGCAGGAGTCCGGAGACGAACTGCGAGGAGCCAGAGGCGTCGATAGTAACTTCGCCGCCTTCCGGCACTCCGTGCGAGCGGACGGTAAAGGGCAGGCTATCGCCGTCCACCTCGACGCCGAGCTGGCGCAGTGCATCCAGGGTGGTGGACATGGGGCGGGCGTAGGCCTGCTCGTCGCCGTCGACAAGCACGGCGCCGTCCGCCAGGGCCGCAACCGGCGGGATAAAGCGCATGACCGTGCCGGCCAGGCCGCAGTCCACCGTGGCACCCTTAAGCGGGCCGGGGGTGACGTGGATATCCTCGCCTTCGTGCTCGAAGCGCACGCCCATAGATTCCAGGGCCTTTTCCATCAGCTGCGAATCGCGGGAGACCAGCGGCGCGCGCAGGGTAGAAGGGCCATCGGCCAACGCTGCAAGAATGAAGGCGCGGTTGGTAATAGACTTCGAGCCCGGCACGTGCTGGGCCCACGTAATGGGGCCTGCCGCTTGCGGGGCGGACCAAGGTTGAGACATATCGTCCATAATAGAGGGCATGTGCGGAAGATTCGTTCTTTTTACCGAGTCCCTTCTCGATGAAGTGGGCGCACTGCCCGGAGTTACTGAGGTCCACGCCCCACAAGGTACCCCAGGCCCGCGCTACAATATTGCGCCCACCCAGCCGGTGGCGATGGTGCGCGTGCACGAAAGCCTCGCCCAAGTCGACCCTGCGCGGTGGGCGCTGCTGCCGCACTGGAAGAAGGACCTGGACGGCCCGCCGCTGTTTAACGCCCGGGCGGAGACGGTGGCCAGCAAGCCCTCCTTCCGGCATGCCTTTAAGGGGCAGCGCTGCCTTATCCCCATGAACGGCTACTACGAATGGCACCAGGAAGAAGGCGGCAAGCAGCCCTATTACGTCCGCGCGGAGGAGGGCCTGTTGTGGGCGGCGGGCCTATGGGACACCGGCCTGGACCGCCTGTCCGCCACGATTGTCACCACCGCCGCCACGGAAGAAATGGAGTGGCTGCACCACCGCCTGCCACGCTTCTTGGCGGCCGAAGAAATGCGTACCTGGCTGGAGGGCAGCCCCGAGGAAGCCGCTGAGCTGCTCTTGCCGACGCCCCTGCGTGGCTTCCACACTCACCCCGCCGACAAGGCTGTGGGCAGCGTATCCAACGATTATCCGGAGCTACTCGGCGAGTAGATCAGCAAAGCTAGCAGAGCACAGCTCTGCGAGGTCCTCCGCATTGAGCTCGATATCCAGCCCGCGGCGCCCGCCGGAGATAAAGACGGTATCGAAAAGGACGGCGGTTTCCTCGATTACCGTGGGCAGCGGGTTCTTTTGGCCCAGTGGGGAAATGCCGCCCGGGATATATCCGGAGGACTTGGACGCGTCATGCGGATCCGCCATGGCGGCCTTAGAAACGCCGTGGGCGGCCGCGGCCTTCTTGAGGCTCAGGTGGTGGGTGGTAGGGATGACGCACACCGCCAACTGCCGCTTGGGCCCTTTGCCTGCCGTTAAATCGATGACCAGGGTTTTGAGCACGCGTTCCGGCTCTACCTCGAGGGCCGCCGCGGCGTGATCGCCGAAGTGTTCCTTGCCCGCCTCAAAGGTGTAGACGTGGTGATCTACACCGGCGTCTTCCACGACTTTGAGCGCTGGGGTGGCTGCATGCGGGGACTTTTTAGACATGCCTGGGATTCTAACGCTACGCGTTAGGATAGAAATTGTGGCTAAAGAAACAATCAGCGAAAAGGAGCTGCAGCGCCGCTTCGAAGCGGAAGCGCTGCCCCTGCTAGACCAGCTCTACGGCGGTGCCCTGCGCATGACGCGCAATCCGCAAGATGCTGAGGACCTCGTGCAGGAGACCTACCTCAAGGCCTATAAGTCCTTTCATTCCTTCAAGCAAGGTACAAACCTTAAGGCGTGGCTGTATCGCATCATGACCAATAACTACATCAACTCCTACCGCAAGGCGAAGCGCCGCCCCACGGAGTCCTCGGCCGATGACCTAAGCGATTTTCAGCTGTATACCACTGCTGGGCACGATTCCACTGGCCTGGAATCCGCCGAGGTATCAGCGCTTAAAGACATGCCGGACGCCACCATTTCAGAGGCCATGAATGACCTGCCCGATGATTACCGGATGGTGGTGTACTACGCGGATGTAGAGGGCTTGGCGTATAAAGAAATTGCAGAAATCATGGATACTCCGCTGGGCACGGTGATGTCCCGGTTGCACCGGGGAAGAAAATTGCTCCGGAAAGCGTTGAAAGACGTGGCACGAGAACAAGGCATTGGATTAGAACACCCAGACATGGAGGAGAAGTAATGGACCACGCAACGGAACACAACTGTGGTGCGTGTAGCTCCCCAGAGGTACAGGCCCTCCTGTGCGAGCTTCTCGATGAATCCACCACCTATGCCCGCGCACTCGCCATCCGCGAGCACATTGCCCAGTGCGATTTCTGTCAACAGCGCCTCGAGAGCGAGGAGATTATCCGCTCTCTGGTGCGTAACTGCTGTAATGGCCAAGCCAAGGCGCCGCAGGCGCTGCGCCGCCGCATTTCGGTAGAGATCACGCGCATCGACACGGCGTGGTAGGCACTGTTGCTCACCCGCTGTCGTGGGGTCATGGTCTCCTGATCTTCCAACTTTTTGCTTGAGTCCATACTGATCGGGCCGAATTGAGGGTGGAAGGGCCGAATTGAGGCCCCAATGTGTTCAATTCGGCCCGATCACATTGGACTTAAGGCACGGAGAGGCCAGGCGGGGAGCTAGGAGGCGACATCGATTTGCGTCTGACATAGCAAAAGCCCGGTTCTACGGTCGAAGTGACCGAGGGAACCGGGCTTTGAGTAATGCTGTGCGTTATGCGCCAGGACGCTTGCCGTGATTAGCGGACTTCTTGCGGCGATCCTTGCGCTTGCGACCACGCTTGCTCATTGCGCACTCCTTCGTTGAGGGTATCTGAACTTTATTCAACTGTAGCGGCTAAGGGCGCCGAAACGAAAATTGGGGGCTGCTTATTAAGCAGAAACGCGGGCGCGGCCACGGCCGCGGTTGCGGCGACGCTTGAGGGCGCGGCGCTCCTCTTCAGACAGGCCGCCCCAGACGCCGGCGTCCAGGCCGGACTCCAGTGCCCACTTCAGGCAGGAAGTGGCAACGGGGCAACGGTTGCAGACCAGCTTGGCCTTAGCGATTTGGGTAAGTGCAGGACCAGAATTGCCTACTGGGAAGAACAGCTCGGGGTCTTCGTCGCGGCAAACAGCTTCGTGGCGCCAATCCATGATTGATATCTCCTAACAAAAATTCGACAGCAGTAAGCACAAGTGCTTTTCATGAGAAATGAAAAGCAACCAATGCCAGGGTGGGTGGTTGTGTGAACTGGTCTGCGTGCAGTGGGGCCCGGTCTCGAGGTCGGGCCAGCGTCGCCGCCGCCAATGGTTCACATTGTGGTTACTTGAAGTTTCCTTCAAGTTAAGAAGAGGTTTACGTCCTCTTTCTTTTTGCTACCCCAGAATCATGACATGTTTACTCAGACTCCGCTAGGGGTAGAGGCGAAATTGTGGTCAACCTCACGTGAATGAAACTAGTGTGGGGGTCATTTAGGTCGACGTATGAGTTGAAAGAAGCCTGTGAGAAACGCGCTGAACTGGCGTATTGTCCCAAAAACATTGAGTGCGGTGACTGAAGAAGCGTCAAATCTACCTGGCTAACCCCTGCCCCCGCGAAACCTGAGTGGCGCACAAGGAAATGGCCTCGACCGGTGAGTAGACTGTTGGTTTGTGTCTAAGCAGAAGAAAAAGCAGGTAAACAAAAAGCAAAGTGTTTCCTCCGCGCAGCCGGCGCGTGAGGAGAAGACCCAGCAGGGCGCGCCACAGCCGGTCCTCGTGGCCGCAGCGCTCGCCGTGGTTCAGTCCATCGCCGTCATCTGCTTCGGTATCTTTCTGATTGTGCGCGAGGTGACCGGCGCAGAAAACGGGTCCATGGTGTCGGACTCGGGCTCCGGAAGCTTTGTGGGGCTGGGCACCGCACTATTTATCTTCATTGTCTTTGGCTTTGTCATCGTCGGCGCTTGGGCCATGGTCAAAGGAAAGCGCTGGGGTAGGGGAGCCATTATCCTGGTCGAGCTCATCATGGCAGCGAGCTCCTTCCAGATGTTTAGCGGCGGATCGCCGCTACTTGGTGCGGTGACCTTGGCGAGCGCCGCAGTAGTCATCTTCTTGCTGATGTTCGTCCGCGCTTCCACCGAGTGGGCGGCAGCAAACTTCTAAATTCGCTGCCACGTACGCAAAGGGCCGCGTCCCGGGTAAATCCCGAAGGCGCGGCCCTTTGCGTGTTGCAGGGGTTTAATCAGCGCTTAGGCCCACGACCTGATCGCCGCGGGTTTCCACGATGGTGTCGCCCGCCAAGGTGAGGTAGACGGGGCCGTGGTAGCTGCCGCGATCAACCGGGATGGTTCGCAGAGCCTTGCCGGTGGACCAATCCACGACAGCGATGCCTTCTTGGGTAGGAACCAACATGTGCTCGTCGACGGCGATGGGGGTGCCGATGGCATCTTCTACCACGTGATCCACTGCGAGGTCGCTCGGCTTAAAGAGATAAAGGCGGGAGCCATCAAACCACGTCATATGGTGCGGCAGGTCCGCGGTTGCCGGGGCGAACGGGGAGGCGCCTGCGTCAATGTCAGGGGAGAGCTCTGCCGAAGTAGAGTCCAGCTTTTCGCCCTTATTGTCATAGGACTCGATCGTGGGGTGCGGGCCTGGGCGGTAGACGGCGGCGGCCTTTTGTCCCACAGCGACAAGCAGGGCGCCGTCGGTGGCTATGTCCACATCGGCAGCGATATCGGGCTCACGGGAATCATCGGGGGTGGTGTCCTGGAAGCGCAACCAGGTGGTGCCCGGTTTATCGGGGCAGGACTCGGTCAGTGCCAAATTCTCGGTACGGGTAAGGGCGGAGCTAATGGTGCAGTCCTCATGCGGTTGCTTGTCCGGCTCCTGCTTTGCTTCCACGTCACCGTATTCCACGGTGCGCACCATATCGGAGCGCCACAGATCAATCCGGTCGGTGGAGACCGTTCCTACCCGGTCATTGGAGGAAACGGGTACTACCTTCTCCGAGCTGACGGCGCTGCGGGTGCTGTCATACTCACCGGTCGCAGCCTCAATTGCCACGGTATCCCCGCAGCCCACGCCGGTTTTATACGACGCCACGATCTTGCCCCACGCAGTAGACAGCGAGCACAGATCGGCATCCGTGCGCTCATAAGTCCACGCCTCGGAACCGTCCGGGTTCGTGGCGGTGAGCGTGTGATCGGCGTGCGTGATGGTCAGGCCATGTGCCGAAACCGCCCGGTATTGGCCGGGTACTGCTTCGTTGGGAAGGCTGAAGGACTCGTGGAGGGCCTCGGGGACGTCGGCAAGCGCGGGTGCATCCTTATCCCCAGGAACGGCCGCTTGGCTGAGATGCGCCTGGTTAATATTGGCGGTAATAGCCGCCCCGCCGACCGCGATGGCGCAGACCACGGCAATAATGCCGGTAGCCCTCCAATCGGGGGGCGTCGAGCGCAAAATGGGAGCTTTAGTCATCGGCGGCCTCCTCGCCGGCGCCGGGAGCTGCCGCGGCGCGCGGTGGTACGGGTGGGGGATTTCTCGCGGACAGGAACCTGGCCCACGACCTTGGTCTCAGGGCCGACAGTCTCTTCTACATCCGCGGGGATGTCTAGAGCCTGGGCCAGCTCTGGGGACGTGGAGAACCACTGCGGCGGATTCGGCTCACCCAAATCCAGCTCATCATTAATAACCTGCCATTTGCCCAGCTCATCGTAGCCCACCAAGGTGATAGCGGTGCCCGTATGGCCGGCGCGACCCGTGCGGCCGATGCGATGGACAAAGGTCATCGGATCATCCGGAACCTGATAGTTGATGACGTGGGTGACATCATCAACGTCGATGCCACGGGCGGCAATATCGGTAGCGACCAAGATGTCCACCTGGCCGGTGCGGAAGGCATGCAGCGACTTCTCGCGCGACTTTTGCCCTAGATCGCCGTGGACGGCGCCCACGTGGAAGCCGCGCCGGGCCAGGTCATCGGCCAATTGGGCGGCCGCGCGCTTGGTGCGAGCGAAGATGATGGTGCGCCCGCGGCCGGCGGCCTGCAGGGCGTGGGCGACGACGGCAACCTTATCCATGCGGTGGGCCTGGAAGGTGACCTTGCGAGTGGAGGAATGGGTGAAATCCTGCTCGCCGGATTCGGCGCGGATATGGATGGGTTTTTCCATAAACCGGCGGGCGAGCGTCAAAATTGCGCCCGGCATCGTGGCGGAAAAGAGCATGGTTTGGTGGGCATTGCCATCGAGTGCCGTGAGGATAGCCTCCACCGAGGGTAAAAAGCCCAGATCCAGCATCTCGTCGGCCTCATCGAGAACCAAGATAGCCACGCGATCTAGCTGCAGTTCGCCGCGTTCGTGCAGATCGATCAATCGGCCAGGCGTGCCAATGATGACATCGACGCCCTTGTTGAGCTTTTTGATCTGCTCCTCGTAGGGACGGCCGCCGTAAATGGAGGCTAAGCGCACGGGCAGGTGGGCGGCAGCCACCTGCAGGTCCTCGGTGACCTGTTGGGCAAGCTCACGGGTGGGGACCACCACGAGGGCGCGCGGGGTGCCATCGAGCTCGTCGATATCGGCGTCATCAAAAACGCGGTCCAAAAGCGGCACGCCAAAGCCATAGGTCTTGCCCATGCCGGTGCGCGCTTGGCCTATCAAGTCCTGGCCGGATAGCGCGATGGGCAGGGTTAATTCCTGGATTGCAAAAGTACGCGTGATGCCACGAGTGGCGAGACCATCGCAGATTTCGGCCGCAACGCCGAGTTCCGCGAAGCTCGGTGGCTGGGATTTTATGTCAGACACACCTTGATAGTAGCCGGGATGGTTATAGTGGGGCCATTGACAATAAAACTCTAGTTAGAGGAGGAATCTTCATGGATATCAAGTTTGGCTTCGCGGATACCGCTCGCGAGCTGGTCATTAGCGCTGCAGGTGACCAAGCCGAGCTGACGCAGAAGATCAACAGTGCCCTGGCGGATAACTCCACCCTGGAATTGGAAGATGACAAGGGCCGCAAATACCTCGTGCGCACTGACCGCGTCGTCTACGTCGAGGTCGGCATTGCAAAGAAGCACGCCGTGGGATTCGCTGGCGCCTAAGGCGAGCGCATAGGACTGCTGATTCAGCTTTTTTAAATGCAAACGGGTAACCTAAGGCCCCATGGAAAAAAGGGAGACTCGCCACGCTCACCGGAGCCAGGGCCACGCACCTGACCACCCCAATGCGGTGGTCCGGTTTGCGCGTCAATATGGCTGGTGGCGCGTGGTGGCTATCCCCCTCATGATCGCGCTGACCATTTGGTTCATCGTCGATATCGCCACCAACTCTTCCTCTGAAGAAAAGGCGGAAGCCACTAGCGAGGCTGCCCCAACGAGTACGGAGAAGATGGGCCCTGACCCTGCCGATGCTGCAGCGGTGAAGCGGGAAATCAGCGAGATGCCGCCCGGTGGCTCCTATACCAAGCAGGGCAAGGGCACCTTCCACGAGGTAGGCGAGCCTGGCGCCGTCGCGGGTAAGGGTGGCGAGCACAAGGTGCGCTATTCCATCGAGGTAGAAGATGGCCTGAACACCGCACCGTATGGGGGCGATGAGTCTTTTGCCGCCATGGTGGAGGCCACCTTGTCTGATCCGCGCGGCTGGACCGCGCATAAGGACTTTGAGTTCGAGCACGTGGCCGCTGATGCGGAACCGGATACCCGCATCCAGCTGACTTCGCTCGGCACCGCCGCAGAGCGCTGTGGCGAGAAGATTGAAACGGAAACCTCCTGCCACACCACCATTACGGGCGAGTCCACCACCATTATCAACGAGGCCCGCTGGGTACGCGGCGCCACGCCTTTTGAAGGCGATATGGGCAATTATCGCCAGTACGTCATCAACCATGAGTTGGGTCATGCCATTGGCTATACGGCCCACCAGCCGTGTGGCGGCCAAGGCAAGCTGGCGCCGGTCATGATGCAGCAGACCTTGGACCTTAACAACAAGAAATTGCACGATCGCAATCCCAGCGAGGTCTATCCTGATGAGGACGTGACCTGCTCACCGAACCCGTGGCCTTATCCGAATCCGGATAATAAGGATCCCCACCAACCCGAATAGGAGTTAAGGATGCCGCTTCCCCCAGAGCATGTTTTAAGCGCCTTCCACGCGGAAACCGGTGCCACTGGTACCCGCCGCGCGCAGGGCGATCAATTGGGTCCGGTGTGGGATAACGGCATCAAGGTGGGTGACGTGGTCTATTCCCAGGCCGGTCCGTTTGCCGCCTGGTCCGCTAAGGTGCGCGAGCGCCTCAGCGTGCAGGGGGCCCGCGTTTCCCGGCCGGTACTGTCTAGCGATGGTCGGCACACGGCCGCAGGGTGGAAGGCTACCCAGTTTATTCCGGGCCATGTTCGCGGGCGCATTGATGAAACCGCACAGATGGCGTTGCGCTTGGATACGGCTCTGGCCGAGGTGCCCATTCCCAACGGGCAGCGCAGCGATGCCTTCGCTCGCGCCGAGCGCGCCGCCTGGGAGGAAACGGGCGAGGCTTATCGCCCAGCCCTGCTTGCCGACGTCCCCCTTATCCCCGCCCACACCGCTCTTCTCACCACCACGGTTTACCACGGCGCTAACCCGCCGGGCATTGTGGACATTGTGCCGAGTGAATCCCCGCGCCCAGCCGGCTGGACGGCCGCTTTGGTCATTGTGGATGGGCTCATTGGCCAGGCTGTTGATGATGGGATTTGCCAGCGCTTCAGTCACGTACCCGGTATGCAGGAATTGCTGTTGCGCGCGGTGTCATATCGCCGTCATGTCAATGACCTGCACTCCGCATCGCGTTCAAACACGCGTTCGCACATAGAGCGGGTGGAGCAGCATCTGGTGTCGCGGGCATCTGCCATACTGGAGCGGTGAGTTACGACCCCCATTCCACCGCGCGTGCGGGAGTGGTCCTTCCACCGTCCCCGCAGGTGCGCCTCGTTCCCCGTACCCAGTCCGCCACGACCCGCAGTTGGCCTGTTGACCTGCCCGAATCAGGTACCTGGAAGGTAACCGGTGCCGCCGGCACCGGTGTGTCCAGCTTCCTTATCGATACCGTCATTCATACCTTGGATAAAGCCCGGCAGACCGGCGCGGATCCCTCCGGCATCCTGGTTATCGCTCCCTCGAAGGAATCCGGCGCCCGGCTGCGCCGCGAGCTTTCCGAGCGCCTCGAGGATTACGCCGCACAAACTTCCATGGTGCGTTCCGTACACTCCCTCGCATTCGCGTTGCTGCGCACAGCGGCCGAGGAGGAGCTGCGCCTTATTACCGGTGCGGAGCAAGACGCCGTTATCCGCGAGCTGCTCACGGGCCAAGCAGAAGACGGACATGGCTCGTGGCCCGCGGAGATGCGCCCCGCGCTGGAATATGTGGGCTTCGCCCGGCAGCTGCGCGATTTCCTTTTGCGTTCCATTGAACGCGGCCTGGGCCCGGGCGACCTAGAACGCCTCGGTGCCGAGCACGGCCGCCCCATGTGGTCCGCGGCGGGTGAATTTCTGCGCGAGTACGAACGCGTGCAGCTCCTTTCCCGCGCTCATTCCTATTCCGCTGCGGAATTGGTGACCGCGGTTCTTCAGCGCCCCCAGCTCCTGCGCGAGCACCCCTTCCACACCATTATTGTCGATGATGCGCAATTGCTCGATCCCACTGCAGGCAAGCTCATCCGCGAATTGGCCCCACAAGCGGATCTCGTGGTGGTGGGCGGCGATGCCGATCAATCCGTCTTTGCCTTCCGCGGTGCTAGCTCGCGTTTCCTGCGGGACTTCCCAGCTGACCACGACATCGAGCTCACCGAGCCTCACCGCACACCCACACCGGCGTGCATCTCCATCGTGGATTCGGACGGCAGTCTGCGTGACGTCGTAGCCAATACCGTGCGCCGCCGCCACTTAGAAGACGACGTGCCCTGGCGCGATATCGCCGTCATCGTTCGTTCAACCGGTGATATCGGGCAGATGCGCCGCACCCTGTTGGCCGCCGGCGTGCCCGTGCACATTAGCCCTACCGACGTCGTCTTGGCCGAACAGCGTTTGGTTTCCGCCGTGCTGCTCGCCCTGCGTGCCTTGGAGGAAGACCTATCAAACTCGGAGTTGGAAGAATTGCTCACCGGCCCCGTGGGTGGTGCCGATCCCGTCACCCTGCGCCGCCTTATCCGTGGTCTGCGGCGCTGGGATTCCACCACCCGGGGCATCGATAGCCTCCGCGGTCTTCTCTATGGTGAGCTCCCAGATTTTAATGGACAACTCACTGAGCGCGAATACTCCATTCTGGAGCGTGTACGCGCGGTTCTGAGCGCCGGCCGGAACGCACTCGCCTCCGGGGACTCTGTGGAGGAAGTTCTCTGGGCTGTATGGAGCGCAACCGAGCTCGATAGCCGCCTCCAGGCTTCGGCGCTGCGCGGAGGTGCGACCGGCTCGCAGGCCGACCGCGACTTGGATGCAATGATGGCGCTTTTTGACGCCGCAGGCGACTACGTCGAGCGCCGCCCTGATTCCTCGCTACGCGCCTTCCTGACGCATGTCACCGAACAGGAACTTCCCACCGGTGTGCGTGACCGCCGCACCGCTATTCCGCAGGCAGTAGAGATCCTGACTGCACACGGCGCCGTGGGCCGCGAATGGGATACCGTCATCGTGGCCGGCGCACAGGAAGGAAGCTGGCCTTCGCTAGGGGAGACCGGCTCCATCTTTGGTCAAGAAGATCTCATCGATCTCCTCGACCACGATATTGATCCCGATACCCCCGTCAGCCACGTTGCCTCCCGTTTGGCAGAGGAGCGTCGACTCTTCCATGTCGCTACCACGCGCCACCGACAGCGCCTGCTCATTGCCGCTGTGGAGAACCCGGAAGGCGATACGGTCTCTGAGCCTTCGCGCTTCATCAGCGAATTCGCCGGCCGGGGAGTGGACGTGCCTGGTCAAGCTGCGCGTCGGCAAGCAAAGCGGGCGCTGCGCCGCACCCAACTCCCGCGCGAGCTGGGCCTCGATGTGCCCGAACCCGCACCCGTGTCAGTGCGCGATGGGCTCGAGGTGGATCCCCTCGATGTGGCGGTGCTGTCCGTGCCGGCCTTTGTTGCACAATTGCGCCGCGTGGTTACCAATCCGGAATCCGGTGAGGTTGAGCGCAAACAAGCAGCGCGCCAGCTCGCCCGCTTAGCGACAGCCGATATCCCTGGCGCCCACCCGGAGCAGTGGTGGTCTGCGCGCTCCGTTGCGGCTGAACTGCCGCTGCATACCAGCGGCAGTTTGTCACCATCCCGTGTGGAAGCATTGCTCAACTGTCCACTCAAGGCCGTGCTCGGCAATGTGGCCGAGGACCCAAGCACCGAGGAACACCTGCTCCGCGGTACTTTGGCGCACGCCTTCTTTGAAGCCATCGGCCGCGGCATGGATGCGGAAAAGGCCAAGCTATTGGTGATGGAGGCTTTCGAACGCATTCAGGATGTACCGCAGTGGCAATTGCGATTCAAGCTCGATGAGTTTTCCACCCTGTTGGACCGCGCTCAGGAATGGGCGCGCCAATCGGAGGTCAATCAAGAGCTTGCCGGTGTGGAGATCCCCGTAGGTGTACGTGTCAGCGAGGAGGTGCGCATCGGCGGCTATATGGACCGTCTGCTTCGCGACGAAGAGGGAAATTACTTGGTGGTGGACCTCAAGACGGGGAGAAGCAAGCCGGCTAAGAAAGAGGGCGAGGACCATGTGCAGCTGATGACCTATCAGCTCGCGCTTGCCCATGGCGCATTTGACGGACACCAGGTTCACGACGGCGAAGGCATGCCGCGCCAGGGCGGTGTGCTGGTGTATCCGGGTGCGACCACCAAAAAGATTGGTGAGCTTTGGCAAAGCGATAAGTCGCCGGAAGCCCTGGAAGAATTCGCCGCACTTCTGCCCCCGCTGGTGGAGGAGATGCGTGGCCCGCGCATCACTGCGCGCACCAATAAAGACTGCGATAAATGCCCAATTCGCTCCATCTGCCCCGTGCAGGAAGAAGGAAGGATGACCACCGATGCCTAAGAGCAATTTTTCCCCACAGCAGATCGCTGCCGCCTTGGGCAAGGACTTTCCGCCTACCGAGGAACAAGCCCATGTCATCGAAGGCCCCTTTAGCCCCAAACTCGTGGTTGCCGGCGCTGGTGCCGGCAAGACAGAAACTATGGCCTCGCGCGTGGTGTACCTGGTGGCCAATGGCTATGTGCGCCCGGAGCAGGTTCTCGGCCTGACCTTCACCCGTAAGGCGGCGCAACAGCTGGAGCAACGTATCCGCCGGCAGCTGATTAAATTGCGCGATTCCGGCCTCATCCCACCAGGCGGTGAGGTGACAGAAGCGCTAGAAAACATTGCGCCGAAGGTAGCTACCTATGACTCCTATGCGGGAGAACTCGTTCGCGAATACGGGCTCTTGGTTCCGGTGGAGCCCACCGCACGCATCATCACCGAGGCCGAGCGTTATTCCTTGGCCTACGATGTGGTGCGCAATTACACCGGCCAGCTGGAAGACGATCGCGCCCTAGCCACGATTACCGAGACCCTGCTGAAATTCAGCCAAGATATCGATAATGGGCTGAAAGGCACCGAACACATAGCGCAGCACGCCCGAGACTTCCGCGCGGATATCGATAACCTGGAAAAGACCCCAAAAAATGGACCTGAGTACAGCAATGACCTATTAAAATACCTAGCCACGCAGGACCGTCGCGTGCAGTACGTGCCGCTGCTGGAGGCCCTCCACAAGGAACAAACTGAGCGACAAGTCATCACCTTTGGCGAGCAGATGGCCGTCGCTGCCCGCGTAGCGCGCGACCATCCTGTGGTGGGCAAGCAACAATCCCAGCGCTATAAGGTCGTCATGCTAGACGAGTACCAAGACACCTCCTATGCCCAGCGTGTGCTGCTGCGCAGCCTCTTTGGTGGCGAGCAAGAAGGACTATCCGTTACCGCTGTGGGTGATCCCATGCAGGCCATCTACGGGTGGCGTGGTGCGACCTCTGAAAACCTCACTGCCTTCGTGGAGGACTTCCCGGTCGCGCCGGGCACACCCGCTCCGAAGGACCAGTTGACCACCTCTTGGCGCAACCCCTCTGGCGCGCTGGATTTGGCAAACTTAGTGGCTGAGGGGGTATTCGAGGGAGGTGAACGCCCCGTAGATGCGCTCTCAGCCGCACCGCACAAGGGCGAAGCTGAGATTCAGCTGGCTTACTTTGACAGCGAAGCTCGCGAGCGCGAATTCGTAGCCGAACATCTTAGGAAACAGTGGGAAAAGCGTGAAGGCGATATCTTCAGCGCAGCGGTTCTGGTGCGGAAGAACAAACAATCCGCAGCAATTGCGGCGGCTTTAGACAAAGCGGGCGTACCCAATGAAATCATCGGTCTCGGTGGCCTGCTGTGGCAGCCAGAAATCCAGGACCTTGTAGCTATTGCCACTATGCTCGTGCGACCAGAAGACTTGCCTGCGGCCGTGCGCGTGCTCGCGGGCCCCATTTGTGGCCTGGGAATTAGCGATATTCAAGCACTTGCTTCCCGCCAACGAAACCTGGCCGGCGCGAGGGAGGAGCGCTTGCGCTGGGAACCGGGAATGGACCCGGAAGAATACCTGCGCGCGCAGCTGGAAGATGTCACCGCTGAGGAGCCAGATCAGCGCGTCGGCCTTGCCGACGCCCTGGCCGACCTAGGTGAGAGGGACCGCTATACCCCGCAAGGCCTCGCCCGTATGGAAGAGGTTTCTGCCAAACTGCGACACCTGCGCACCTATTCTCTTTCCAAACCGCTGGTGGACATCTTCGCCGATATTGAAGCGTTGTTTAATATCCGCACCGAAGTCCTAGCGCGTGGAAGCGCAGGTGGTGCTACGCACTTGGACAAATTTGCCGATATTGTTGCTAGCTTCCATGGTGATTCCCTCTTTGCGCTCCTGGACTATTTCGCGCTAGCGCTAGAAAAGGAAGACGGTCTGGAACTCGGTGAGGTTCCTGCCGCTACCGACCGCGTGCAAATTATGACCGTGCATAAGGCAAAAGGCCTGGAATGGGAGCATGTGTGCGTAGTGCATGCAGATTCTTCGAGCTATAAAGCGCAAGCCGATACCTTCCTAAGAAGCGTGGATAAAGTCCCAGGCGATGATGACTACATCGAGCTGCCAGAAGATGCGGTGAAACGGTCGGATTTCAATAAGGCCTGCAAGGCCTTCGAAGCAGAGGATCGGGCTATTAAGGCTGAAGAATCGGCGCGCCTTTTCTACGTGGCTTTGACACGCACCGAATCCACCCTGACGGTGACAGGGTCGGGAACCAACAGGGTAGCTAATAGTTCGAAGAAGCGCCCTTATGAGTATTTGGAGCGCCTGAAAAAGCAATTCCCGCAGTACGTGGTCGAGTGGTCCGTCCCCGATGAGCCTTCCGAGGATGATTTTGGGGAGAGCGCACAGTTCCCAGCGCTTGAGGCCAGCCCTGAGGCAGTCGCCGGGGCGGACCTAGTCCTTGCAGCAATGGAGGAACTCCCAGATTTGAGCCGGGGTGAAACCTTTGAGCTGTGGGAGCAGGAAGCTGGCGCTCTCATTGAGGAGTACAAGGCCCTGCAACAGCCGGTGGTAGACGTTGAGCTACCCAGCGAGCTGACCGCCTCTGACATGGTTGCGCTGCGAGCAGACCCGCTGCAGTTTGCCCGCAGGCAACGCCGCCCCGTGCCGTTTAAGCCGAATTCCTATGCCAAGCGCGGTACCGCCTTCCACGCGTGGTTGGAGGACCGCTTCGGCAGCCCGGCGCTATTGGGCGAGGAAGAACTTCCGGGCATCGATGAACCGGAGGACTTCGATTTGGAAGAGCTCAAGCAGGCCTTCCTGAACTCCGAGTGGGCCGAGCGTCAACCGGAGCACGTGGAGGCGCCCTTTGAAATCACTATTGGTGAGTCTGTGGTGCGCGGGCGCATGGATGCGGTATTCCGCTTGGAGGATGGCACCTGGATGGTGGTGGACTGGAAGACCGGCCGCCCACCTCAGGGAGAAGCCATGGATGCTGCCAAGATACAGCTAGCGGTGTATGCAGAGGCCTGGCGCCGCATCCACGGCGGGGAGAAGATTCGTGCAGCGTTCTATTATGTGCACGATGGATATACCTTCGAGCCTGCCCGCCTGCCGCGTGGGGCAGAGCTGAAGAAACTCCTTGAATCGTCAGTTGAGTACCACAAGGGCTAAGGTATGTGGGCGGTTGCGTAAGCGCGCAATCTCTTGAGCAATCATTCGAGACTAGAAAAGAAGGCTGGGCTAGTGGCCAAAAAACGTGCGCAGGCAATGAAGTCACGCTTTAGAAGTCGCTTCTTGCCGCAGGTCGAGCTGTCCTCGCAGCCGGACCACGCGCTCATTGATGTCATTACGGTGCCGGGGGATGAAAATTCCAGCCCGTGGCGTCAGTTGGGCAAGCGTGTGCTGTGGGCATTTGTCATCGTTGTCTTCGTGACCACCGTGGTCTACTTGGACGGCGGTGGGTATAGCGAGGACATGTCGCTATTAGACTCCGCCTACTATGCGGCGGTGTCCCTGACCACCGTGGGGTATGGCGATATCGTGCCCGTGTCCCCGCAGGCCAGGTTCATTAACTTAACGCTTATTACCCCGGCCCGCCTGATCTTCCTTGTTTTATTGGTTGGCGCGACCTTGTCCGTGTTGACGGATAAGGCCCGCCGTACTTTCCAAATCCAGAACTGGAGAAAGCAATTGCGTAACCACACCGTCGTTATCGGATATGGCACCAAGGGCGCCGGAGCCGTGGCCGCGCTGCTGGCCGATGATGTTCCGTCGTCCCAGATCGTGGTCATCGATACCAACCGTGCGTCCCTCGCACACGCAGAGCACCACGGCCTAGTCACCATTTTTGGCTCCGGCACCAAGCAGGACGTGCTAAAGATCGCTGGGGTAGAGAACGCCAGCTCCATTGTCGTTACCCCATCCACGGACGATACCGCGGTGCTGTGTTGCCTGTCCGTGCGAGAGCTTGCGCCCAAGGCCAAGATCGTGGCGTCGGTGCGTGAGTCCGAGAACCGTCACCTCTTGCTCCAGTCCGGTGCGGATTCCGTGGTCACCTCTGCGGAGACGGCCGGTCGACTGCTGGGCCTAGCCACCGTGACCCCGACGGTGGTGGAAATGATGGAAGACCTGCTCTCACCCAACGAGGGTTTCTCCGTAGCCGAGCGCGCTGTGCGCGAATTCGAGGTGGGCTCCAACCCACGCCACCTGGCAGATATCGTGCTGGCTGTCCTACGCAATAACGAGCTGCACCGCGTGGATACTGCGGATGCCTCCGCGCTGAAGCCGGGCGACCGTCTGCTCTACATCAAGCATGAGATGGAGCAACCCATTGAGGTCATGGACGATGATGACGAGGATTAAATGTTCCTCCCAGTAACCCCTCATGGCCAGGTTCCGGTTACGGCAGCGGGGGAGCCGGTGCTGGTGGAGAAGGTTCCCGGGGGCGTCGGCAAGCACGCAGTAGTGGACCTAGGTACCCTGCAGGCGTGCGCGTATCCGGAGGACGGGGCTAGCGAGCTGGGCCGGCTAGAAAGCGCAACGTTCTTTGCGGACCAGCCGGTGATTTTGCAAGCCATTGCGCTGATCCGCAATCGGCGCGAGCAGCGCTTTGATCCGCGAACTGGCCACAAGCTGGATTACCCAGCACCGGGAATCGTTGGGCGCGATCCCTTGGACGAGCGCCGGATGGTTTTCCCACGCCTAGATCCTGCCGTCATCGGGCTTATTCGCCTCAGCGGCACCGACCGGATTTTGCTGGCGCGCAATCGCCGCCGCACTAGCTTCTTTTCGCTGATCGCCGGCTACGTTGAGCCGGGCGAGACCGCAGAGGCTGCTTTTGCACGCGAGGCCCTGGAAGAAACCGGGCGCAAGGTGGAAGATATTCGCTATTGGGGCTCGCAGGCGTGGCCGCCGAGTGGCTCTCTTATGCTGGGCTTTTGTGCGCGCACGGCTGATGTCCACCCCACCTGCCATACTGATGGGGAATTGGAAGAAATCCGGTGGGTGGAGCGCGCCGAGCTGCCTGAGCTTAAGCTTCCTCGTCCGGGTTCAATTGCACACACGATGATTATGGAGTGGTATCACGGTGACTAAGCCGGATTTGTCCCTGCTGGATGAAGATCAGCTGCGCGCGGCCACGGCGCCGCGCGGGCCCGTGTGCATCTTGGCCGGCGCGGGTACGGGCAAGACCCGCACTATTACCTATCGCATTGCCAACTTGGTGGACCAGGGTTTTGTGAGCCCGCAGCGTGTGCTTGCGGTGACCTTCACGGCGCGAGCGGCCGGAGAAATGCGCGATCGCCTGCGCACCATGGGCGTGGCCGGCGTGCAGGCGCAGACCTTCCACGCGGCGGCGCGCCGCCAGTTGAAGTATTTCTGGCCGCAGGTAGCAGGCGATCTTCCGTGGCAGCTGTTGGATAATAAATTCCCGCTGGTTGCCCGCGCGGTGCGCTCGGTGGGGCTGGATAATTCCAAGGACATGATTCGAGACGTCTTGGCGGAAATCGAGTGGGCTAAGTCCGCGCTGGTCAGCGCCGAGGATTATGAGTCCGTGATCGCCAATACGGACCGCAGTGCGCCGGCCGATCCGGCCAAGGTGGCAGAGGCCTTCCGCCGCTACGAGCAGTCCAAGGCCACGCCGGAGATGATGCATCTGGATTTTGATGACCTGCTCATGCACATTGCAGGTGCCATCGAGAATGTGCCGGCGATTGCGGAGACCTTCCGCGAGCAGTACCGGACCTTCGTCGTCGATGAGTACCAGGACGTTACCCCGCTGCAGCAGCGGGTGCTCAACGCTTGGTTGGGCGAGCGCGATGACCTTACTGTGGTGGGCGATGCTAACCAGACCATTTATTCCTTCAACGGTGCCTCCCCGGACTACCTGCTTAATTTCTCCCGCACGTATCCGGATGGCACCGTGGTCAAGCTGCAGCGCGACTACCGCTCCACGCCGCAGGTAACGGACCTGGCCAACCGGGTCATTGGCAAGGCCACCGGCCGCGCGGCGGGCACGCGCTTGGAGCTGCAGGGCATGCGCGAGCCCGGCCCAGAGCCCACCTTCAAGGCCTATGAGTCCGAAGAAATTGAGGCCCAAGAGGTGGCTGGCCAGGTCCTTACTCTGCTGGATCAGGGTGTGCCGGCCTCCGAGATTGCCATCCTTTACCGCATCAATGCCCAGTCGGAGCAGTTTGAGCAGGCGCTTGCCGACGCCGGAGTGGTCTACCAAGTCCGCGGCGGCGAGGGCTTTTTCCGCCGCCCGGAAATCCTGGAGGCGATCCGCGTGCTCATCGCCGCGACCCGCCGCGAGGACCTGCCGGATGACCCGGTGGCGATTGCCCGCGCCGCGTTTGTCGAGCTGGGTTTGAGTTCCACCGAGCCGCAGGGCGCCCAGGCCCGGGAGCGCTGGCAGTCCCTCAACGCACTGGTTGGGCTCATTGAAAAGATTGTGGAATCCACTCCTGGCATCGATCTCAACGGGGTGCTGGGGGAGTTGCGCCGGCGCTCTACCGATAAGCAGGCCCCAGCTATGGAAGGCGTGACGCTGGCTACCGTGCACGCCGCCAAGGGCTTGGAATGGGATGCGGTATTCCTCGTGGGGCTAACGGAAAAGCTTATGCCCATCAACCACGCCATCAAGGCTGGCGACGAACAGGTAGAAGAGGAGCGCCGCCTGTTTTACGTGGGCATTACCCGCGCTCGTGAGCACCTCGCGCTGTCGTGGGCGCTGGCGAAGACTACCGGCTCGCGGGCTTCGCGCGAGCGCACCCGCTTCCTCGATGGCATCGTCCCGGCGGCCGAAGATGCCGCCGGCGGTGGGTCTCGCTCGCGCCGCCCGAAGCGGTGCCGCGTGTGCTCTGGCCCGCTGGGAACACCGGCGGAAAAGGTCATAGGCCGCCATGAAGATTGCGAGGGCGGCGGCGACGAAGAGGTCTTTGCCGCCTTGCGCTCGTGGCGGTCCCAGATTGCGCGCCAGGAAAAGGTTCCGGCTTATGTCATCTTTTCCGATGCCACCCTGCAGGCGATTTCGGAGGAATTGCCCTCCGATGAGGCAGAGATGCTCTCCATTTCCGGCGTGGGGCCTAGCAAGCTGGAGCGCTACGGTGCCCAGGTGCTAGAGGTTATTCGTTCGGTTCGTAGCTAGCCAGGTTGGTCTTGCCGCCGAAGCACACGGGGCAGCGTGGATGCGCTATGACAGTGCGCTGCTGGTGGTGTCCGTAGACATCGACTTCCCATTGCTGCCCGGGGCGCGGCTTAGCGGTTGGCGCGCCCGGCGGCAGCGGCCGCCCCATCAGCCGCCGGATAATCACTTGCGTATGCGCCGCAACCGCATCGAGCACCACGGCTTCTGGGGTGCGGCGCACGCGGGTGAGCTGGGTGCTGATGATATTCCACAGCGGGTCCATATCCACGCGCGCCAAGTGCGCACACAATGGGCATGGGCCTTGACCGCGGATACGTACCGGCCCGATGACGCCACGATTGTCCAGCAAAGACACCGGAATCCACGTGGTTGCTGTGCCCGCAAGAGCATTCGCGCAATCCAGCGGGCAGTGCAGCTGGTCCACGGCGAGGACCGGATACATGCCGTCGAGGTCGTGGATATAGGAAAAGGCATTGTCCTCCTCCAGCGGGATGCGCACCTGGAAGCCATCCTCCTCAAGGCGCGCGCGAAGGCTGTGTGCCAAGGTGGTTTCTCCCATGAGGACAATGGTGTCCGTCTTTTCGGCGGCATCCCTGTGCGGCCAGAGGATGCCATAGTCCAGTGCGTCTTCAATGAGGCTCAGCGCCGCCGCTTCCTCAAGCCCTGCGGCACGCAGCCGGTCAGACAGTTCTTCTGGGGACACTGGTTCGCGAGCGGTGTTGAAAGCCGTCGCGACGGCGAGCGCGCTTCCTGTTTCCGCAACCCCGACGCGGGTGGCATCCATGCCAAATTGGATTACCGTTTCCTCGCGGCACAACACTGCGCTGCCGGGTGCTAAGACCACCTGGGTTGCAGAAATCCCCACGCTTTAACCCCTTCCCCCGAAGTATGTGGTCTCCATTGCACCACAGGTACAATCACCTGTCATGTCGAGCACGCAACCTACCGCACCGCAGTCCCCAGAGGTCAAAGTCATTCGCTCTGCCAAGCGGAAGAAAACCGTGCAGGCGCGCATGGTATCCGGGGTGCTCGAGGTGCGCATTCCCGCGTGGATGTCCGCGCGCGATGAGCGCGATGCAGTCGCGGACATGTTGGCGCGGGTGGAAAAGAAACAGGGCAGCGGGCGCCGCACGGACGCCCAGCTCGAGGAACGTGCGCGGCGGCTCAACGCGGCGTATTTAGATGGCCGCGCGACCATCGGTTCTATTCGGTGGGTGAGCAATCAAAATACGCGGTGGGGTAGCTGTACTACCTCCACCGCGGATATTCGGCTGAGCGACCGGCTGCAACACGTGCCGGACTATGTGCTGGATTCAGTAATCATTCACGAGCTCACCCACACCTTCATCCCACGCCACGGGCGGGATTTTTGGCAGTGGGCGGACAGGGCACCCCACGCTGAGCGGGCGAAGGGCTATCTTGAGGCCTATCAGCGCTGGGGCTGCTAGTTCTCCTCGTCCTCGTTGCCCTTCTCCTTCTTGTCGTCTTGGTCTTCCGGCTTCTCGGACTCCTTGGACTCGTCGCCCTGCGCCGCAGAAGTATCCTCGCCGTTCTTCAGCATTTCCTCCAGCTTGGCAAACTCTTCTTCAAAGCCCTCATCCGGGCCTTCGTCCAGCAGGGAGTCGATAAAGGCGGCCGGGTTATCAAGGTGCTCCGCAGTGGGCAGGAAGTCTGGGTGATCCCAGGCCTTATCGCGCTTTTCCGCGCCCACGGCGACGGTGGCGCGGCGCCATAGCTCAGCGGCCTCAGAGACCTTCGGGGCATTAAGCTCGATGCCGACCACCTTGCTAAAAGCGTTCTCGGCGGAACCGCCGGTGCTGCGGCGGTGAGCCCATGCCTGGGTCAGCTTCGAGGTCGACGGGATGCGCTCGCCCAGTGCCTCAGTAACGACGTGCTCGGCCCAGCCTTCCACCAGTGCCAGCAGGGTCTCGAGGCGGGATGCGGCCGCAGTGTTCTTGGAGGTAATGCGCGGGGAGAGGTCCATGCCCTGCAACTTGCTCATTGCATCCTGGATTGCCTGTGGATCGCCGGACTCGAGGTTGAGCTCGCGGGTGACTTCCTCCAGATGGGAGGTATCAATAACCAGGCCGATGGCATATTCCTCCACGGAGGAGACGATGCGCTCTACCAGCCAGGGCACGTGCTTGAACAGGCGCTGGCGGGCAGCCTCGCGGGCGGCAATATAAACCAGCACCTCCTGGCCAGGAACATTTAGCTCGCGGGCGACCTTCTGGATGGTCTGTGGCAACAGTGCCACGGTATTGGCTGGGGCGATGGGCAGGCCGAAGTCGGAGCCGGTCAGCGCCTGGGAGGCCAAATCGCCCAAGGCGTGGCCGAGCTGCATGCCAAAGTTCATGCCAGACATCTGGTTCATCATCTTGGTCATGGGGCCCATCATCTCGCGGGCCTCTTCCGGCATGGATTCCAGCTGAGCATCATTCATGTGCTCTGCCACCGGGGTGACCATGCGCTGCCACGCCGGCATGGTCTCCTCCAACCACTGCTTGGAATCCCAAGCCTTGGCCGTGCCGGAGGCGGTGGGCAAATAAGTGGCGTCATCAAGCCAGAGCTCCGCCAAGCGGACGGATTCCTCTACGGCCTTGGTATCGTCCGCGCTTACCGCCTTGGACTGCGAGATCTGCTGCAGGGCGATGCGCTTGGCCATGTCGTAATTGACTGGGCCGGAGTTTTCCGGCGAGTTCATGGAAGAGCCCATGCCGGACAGCATCTGACCGAACTGGTTCAGCATGTCACCCAGGCCGCCACCATTAGCGCCGCCGAATGCGCCGAACGGGTTCTGGTCACGACGTCCGTCATTATCGTCGTCATCGTTATTGGGGAAAGAAAAACCGAATCCGTTGCTCATGCGTACTAATCTACCGGCACCATCCGGCTACTTTCCATGATCCCCGCTACGCTGACAGCGAACACTACGGCAAAGGTTGTAGGGTATTGATCCGTGAATTCTCCTGCTAGCCGTCGCGTCCGCACCATCGCATGGGGTGCCATCCCCGTCGTCCTCACCGGTGCGTTGGTATCGCTTGACCATATCCCCGGCACCGATGTGTCTTTGACCGTGCCTTATGCCGCCGAGGGCCCAGGACCCACGGTGGACACATTGGGTGAGGTCGACGGCACCCAGGTCGTTGATGTCCAGGCGCCGAACACCTATGACACCGACGGCCACCTCAACATGACCACGGTCTCTGTGCGCACCAATATGACCCTGGCGCAGGCGCTAGGCCGCTGGATGATGACCGATGACACCATCGTGCCCATCGATACCGTCATTCCGCAGAACATGAGCGATAAAGAGGTAGAAGAGTCCAATAAGCAGGCCTTTACCCAGTCCGAGTCTGCCGCGACCGTCGCGGCAATGGATTACCTGCACCTGCCGGTAAAGATCACCATCGCGGAAGTCATGGATGAGGGCGCGGCGCAGGGCACGCTGAAGAAGGACGATGTCATTACCGCAGTAGACGGCAAGGAGGTCTCGGAGCCGGGCGAGGTCCAAGACGTCATCAAGCAGAAAAGCCCTGGCGATAAGGTCACGCTGACCGTCCAGCGGGGCGGCAAGGAGCAAGAAGAAGAAATCGAGCTAGGGGAGAACCCGAAGCAGAAGGGGCAGGCAATGCTGGGCATCGCCATGCTCTCGGTCCCGCAGGATGATATAAAGGTCAAATACAACCTGCAGGATATTGGCGGTCCCTCCGCCGGCATGATGTTCACCCTGGCGGTCATCGATAAGCTCAACGAGGAAGATCTCACCGGCGGCAAGTTCGTGGCCGGTACGGGCACAATTCAGGAAGATGGCAAAGTAGGCCCCATTGGCGGCATCCAACATAAAATCGCTGCGGCGCACGAGGCGGGCGCGGAGCTCTTCCTCGCGCCGAAGGATAATTGCTCCGAGGCCGCCGCGAGCGACCACGGCGATATGCCCATCGCGGAAGTTTCCACCTTGGATGAGGCAGTGTCCACGATGAAGGACTTCGCGGACGGCAAGGATATTAAAACCTGCCAGTAGTCGGCCTACTTAGCTAGGCCCAGCTCCTTGATCTTCTCTTCCGGGTCTTCCTGGTCGGAGGAGATCATCTGCTGCATGACCATGCCTTCTTTATTGTCCACCACGGTAATAACAGCGGTGGTGCCCAGCGTGGACCAGCCCACAACGCGGTCACCGCTATCTTCAATGACCTGCGAGCTGCGCAGCTCGGTAAGCACCTGCGTGGTCTGCTTTGCCTTGGAGTGCGAGCGGAAGAACTGGAACTGGCCTACCTTCGGCCCAGAGCAGTTATAAGAGTCATCCCCGCCCGTGGAATCGCAGCGGTCGAACTGCGCGAAGAGCTCCTGTGGTGCCACGGGTGCGAAGATGTCATAGGCCTTGGACACAGACTTTTCCAATTTTTCGTTGCCGGGCTCCTTGCTTGCCGACGCCCCCTCAGACGCCCCCGAGCTTTCCGCCGCGCTCGATTCCGCGCTGGACGCAACGGTGGAAGAGGAGCTAGAGGCGGTGCTGGTTTCCTCAGCGGTATCCGCCGCAGGGGCGGTGGACTCGGCGCCGGCGGTGGTGGTCTCCACGGGGGCGTCGGCAGGCGCGGCATCGTCCGAGGAACAAGCGGCAGTGCTCACGCCTACACCCAGCAGAAGCGCTGCTGCGGTGGCGCGGGTGGCGGTCAGGCGAGTGAGAGTAATGCGTCGCACGGTAGGAAAATGCTCCTTAGTCGCAGGCAAGAATTGTCACTTCAGTCTAATCTAGTTCATCCGGGTCTTGGTTCAGCCCATAGCGCAAGGCCGCAATGACCCCCGGAGCTACCTGCGGGCCGCCGCGCAGTTGGATGTCATCTTCCGCGAACGGGCCGGCCGCTTCCAGCTCTTCCTCGGTGGGGCGCAGCTGTAATAACGTGGTTTCGATGCCTTCCTCGCGCAGCGCACCGGAATAAAGGCGCGCCGGGCGAGGGGAGGGGTCCTCGCTGGAGGTATCGCGGAACTTAATCTCTTGGGCCAAGATGACGCCGGCAACCTCTCGCGGCCAGGCCAGGCGGGAGACATAATCGGCCAGCTGCTCTGAACCGGGCTCGATGTTTTCGGGCACATTATCTTGCACGATGAGGGTAAGCGGTGCGGCGTCCTCTTCATCGAGTGCGGCAAGCTGATCGGCTACCAAGTGGGTGGGAACCAGCGCGAAGATGGTGGGGCGGGCGTCCCAGCCTTCGGCGTGGACGAATTCCACGGCTTCGGTCATCGCGCGGTTTAAAGCTGGCTGTGATAATTCGGGGGAACTCATGAACATCCTTATTCGTTATCTGTGTATTGCTTCCTTAAGCTGGAAGAAGTCTACAGGTTTTAAATTCGCACTAGTTGATTGGAGCTGGCGTTGTCCTTAGGGTCATCCACACCAGCCGCCCCGTTGAAGCGGCCCCCGCGGGTCGCGACAATCATTGCGGCCATCATTGCCGTCCTCTTGTTCTTCGGCCCCATGCTCGTGGGCATGTACACGGATTGGAGGTGGTTTGGTGCGATTGAATACCGGAACGTCTTCACCACCGCGATTATTGCGCGGATAGTCCTCTTTATCATCTTCGGCCTTGTGGCCGCTGCAGTGGTGTGGGCCGCTGGCTACTTTGCTTGGCGCGGGCGCCCGGATTCGCTCGACCTGGGAGACCTGAACTCGCCGGTGTATCAATACCGCAAGTCCATTGAGAAGTCCATGGGCGTCTTCTTCAAGGTCATCCCCGCCGTGGTGGGCGTCATCGCCGGTTTCATCGGCCAGTCCAATTGGCGCACGGTACTGCTCTTCCTCAACGGCCAGGAATTCGGCGAACAAGACGCCCAGTTCCACCACGACCTAGGTTTTTATGCCTTCACGTTGCCAGTTCTCAAGATGGTGGTCAGCACCCTGTCCATCTTGTTGATCCTGGCCTTCCTCATCGCGCTTTTCGGCCACTACGTGCTGGGAGGCATCCGCATTGGCAATAAAGCCGCCGGTGTGCGCGGCTCCATCTCCCACCCCGCCCGCCTGCAACTGGCGATTACCGCCGGATTGTGGATGGTAGCCCAGGTCATTGGCTACTGGTTGGAGCGCTATGAGCTGCTTAATACCCAGCACGACCTCTTTACCGGTGGTTCCTATACCGATATTCACGCCTACCTGCCGGCGAAGATCATCTTGATGATCATTGGTGTCTTTGTGGCCGTGGCCCTGTTTATGGCCGTTGTCATCAAGGACCTGCGCATCCCCGGCCTGGCCGTGGTGCTGATGCTGCTGTCCTCGCTGGTCATTGGCCAGGCATGGCCGCTGCTGATGGAACGCTTTTCCGTACAGCCCAACCGCCAGGCGAAGGAAGAAGAATCCATCGCCCGCAATATCGAGGCCACGCGCTATGCCTATGGGCTTACGGATGAACACGTCACCTATGAAGACAACTGGGGCGGGGAGGAAGTCTCCGATGACAAGGTGGCCTCTGATAACGCCACCATCAATAACCTCCGCCTGCTGGATCCGGAGATCCTTTCTCCTACCTTTACGCAGATGCAGCAGCTGAAGAACTTCTACGGCTTCCCAGAGACGCTGTCGATGGACCGCTACGAGATCGACGGCAAGAAGCGCGACTTCGTCGTCGCCGCTCGCGAGTTAGATCCGAACGAGCTGCGGGAGAATCAGTCGGACTGGATTAACCGCCACACCGTCTACACCCACGGCAACGGTTTTGTGGCAGCCCAGGCCAATAAGGTCGACGAGGTAGCCCGCGATGCAGGTTCTGCCCGCGGTGGCTTCCCCATCTTTACCGTGTCTGACCTGCAGACCCAGGCCGGCGAGTCCGAGGGCGAAGGCGAGACCCAGGACGCCGAGAAGTCCCTTGGCATTAAGGTAGACCAGCCGCGCATCTACTACGGCCCGGTCATTGCCGGCGCGGCCGATGGCATGGATTATGCGATTACCGGCAAGACCGGCGATAACCCGGTCGAGTACGACACCGATAGCTCCACCTATACCTATGACGGCAAGGGCGGCGTTGGCATTGGCAATATCTTTGATCGCACCATGTATGCCGCCAAGTATCGCGAGCTGAACTTCCTGCTCTCGGACCGCGTTGGCAGCGAGTCCAAGCTGCTGTATGACCGCGATCCGCGCGAGCGCGTAGAGAAGGTTGCTCCGTGGTTGACCACCGATTCCGCTACTTACCCGGCCGTGGTTGATGGCCGCCTGAAGTGGATTGTGGATGGCTATACCACCCTGGAATCCTTGCCTTACTCCCAGCGTGCCTCGCTTTCCGACGCCACCCAAGACACCCTCAATCCCGATGGCACCACCCAGCGCTTGGTCAATGACAAGGTCGGCTATATTCGCAACTCGGTCAAGGCCACCGTCGATGCCTATGACGGCACTGTGGACCTCTACGAGTTCGACAAGAATGACCCAGTGCTCAAGGCCTGGCAGGGCGTCTTCCCGGACGTCGTTAAGCCTGAGGCGGAGATCTCCGATGAGCTGCGCCAGCACTTCCGCTACCCGGAGGATATGTTCAAGGTGCAGCGTGACCTCTTGGCGCGCTACCACGTGGATGACCCGAATGTCTTCTTCAATAACGACGCCTTCTGGTCCGTGCCGAACGACCCCACTGCGGAGGAATCCCGCCAGCTCAATCAGCCGCCGTACTACGTGATGGCCGCTGACCCGGAAACCGGCAAGCCGACCTTCCAGCTGACCACGTCTTACCGTGGCCTCAACCGCGAGTTCTTGTCTGCGCACATGGCCGTATCCTCCGAACCGGAAAACTACGGCGATATCACCGTGCGCGTGCTGCCCACCAACACACAGACCCAGGGCCCGAAGCAGGCACAGGATGCGATGATGTCCTCCGACCAGGTCGCCCGCGACCGCACCCTGTGGGAGGGCACCAATGACCTGCACAACGGCAACCTGCTAGCCCTGCCAGTAGGTGGCGGCGAAATCCTGTACCTCGAGCCGATTTACTCGCAGCGCAAGGACCAGGCTTCTGCCTTCCCGAAGCTGTTGCGCGTGCTCGTGTCCTATAAGGGCCGCGTGGGCTATGCCCCGACCATCGGCGATGCCCTCGAGCAGGTGGGAATCGACGCCAAGTCTGCCCAGAACATCGAGGAAGTTGACGGCGATTCCGAGGACAAGGACGGCGCCAAGGATGAGGAGAAGAAGAACGAGTCTAAGGACGATAAGCCTTCGGCCCCGGCTTCCGCTCCGTCTTCTTCCGACGAGGCGGGTGCCATCGATGACATCAACAAGGCCCTGAAGGGGCTTGAAGATGCGCGCGATGGCTCCTTCGAGGAATACGGCCGCGCCCTGGATGAGCTCGACAAGGCTGTGGAGTCTTATCAGAAGACGGACAAGTAGTTCCGGCTTATAATCGCGATCGATTAGGCACCTGCCCAGCGGATTTGGGTAGGTGCCTTTCCCTATGTATAGTTACATGAGTCGCCGGGACAGAGCGAATACACTTTGTGTTAACGCACTGTTCAAGCGCAGATGATGGAAGTCATCTCGACGCGGGGTGGAGCAGCTCGGTAGCTCGCTGGGCTCATAACCCAGAGGTCGTAGGTTCGAATCCTGCCCCCGCTACCAACTTCCAGGCCCTCATCGGTTCGCCGGTGAGGGCCATTTTTTATTTTTGCTTACTGGGCGGAATCTAGTGAACGTGCGGCGACACGGTCTGTAGCGGGAAAGTAGCAATCAGGCTCTAGACAGCAAACCCTTACCTAGGTAAGGTAAGCCTATGCAAAAGAAAGACTTCATGAATGTGCGTGCAGTTATCGCGCTCGTAGCCACCTTAGCTCTAGGCGCTGGCCTTGTTGCGTGTTCTTCTGATTCTTCTTCCAAGGAAGGAAACGGAGAAAAGAAAATCGAGCGAGTTGTGGCGCTCGATTGGCGCTATGAGGAAATTCTCAAGGCCCTCGATGTGGACCCAGTGGGAATCGTGGAAATCGGTAAGTCGGAGGCACCGACCACTTTGAAAGGCCAGCTGGGTCAGGCGACCTCTGTGGGCCAGGCCAAGCAGCCGAACCTAGAGATTATCCAGTCCTTGGAGCCGGACCTGATCCTGGCTAGCCCTACCCGTCAAGCCGATATCATGCCGCAGCTGGAAGAGATCGCGCAGACCGAATCCTACGCAGATGAGACTTACTCGGACGTGCTGGACTCGATGGATGAGATCGCGGCCAAGCTCGATAAAGAGGAAAAGGCCAAAGAAGTCCGTCAGCGCATCGAGGATAAGATTGCTCAAACCAAGGACGCGGTAAAGCCAGGCAGCCGTGCTGTTGTGGCCGGGTGGTCCAGCGAGATGCTCTATACCTGGGTCAATCCTTCCTTCCCCCAGTCGCTACTAAGTGAGGTCGGCTATGACTATGCCTTCGAAGGTGAGAAGTCATCCATCGAATCTAAGACTGATGTAGCGGAACTGACCGGCGATAAGCTCCCTGGCATGAAGGCTGACCGCGTCTTTATGTATAAGGACGTCGATGCGTTTAAAAAGACGCCCTATGTCAAGGGCAGCGGCGACATCGTAGAGGTAGACCAAGATATCTGGTCGCGTGCCCGCGGGCCGCTTTCCGCCGAGCACATGCTCGATGACATGATCGCCGCTGAAAAGTAGTGGCACCACGAACTAAAGCCGGCTCCTGCCTGGTCCTTGCAACCGCTGCCGCCGCTTTCGTGTGGTGGTGGCGGCTTCGCCATGTTCAGGTGCCAGCTGATGCCCCGTGGCTGGAAGAAGAGCTGCATAGCGTGGCCTTTGACCGTCTCCTTGCCACCACGGTCGTCGGTATCGCATTAGGGGTCGGCGGGTTATTACTGCGCACGGCAACCGCGAATCCGCTAGCCGGTCCGTCCATCACTGGTGTGAACTCGGGTGCGGCACTCGGCGCAGTAGCAACAGCAATGTTTATAGGAAGCGAAGCCTCGAGTGTTGACCAGTTACCCGGTGCGCTGTTGGGTGCGGGGATTGCTGTGGGGGTGACGGTGGGCGTCGGTAAGAGCGGTGCCATTCAGCGCATGGTGCTTGTTGGCGTTGCCGTTTCCGCGCTGTGTAGCGCCTTGACCTCCATTTTCTTGGTGATAGATGAAGCTCAACTGGCTACGGTGATGTCATGGCTTTCGGGCCGGCTTGCGGGTGTGCGCTTGGACGATATTATGCCGGCGCTGATTGCCGTGCTGGTCGTGGTTCCCTTGACCTTAGTCGGTGCAAAAATGCTGGACTTGCTCGTAGCAGGCGATGCCGTGGCCGGTGCTGTCGGCGCGAAGCCGGAGCGCATTCGGTTGGCTGCCATTGTGGCGGCGGTAGTGCTTATTGCTCCGGCCGTAGCTGCAACTGGGCCGATTGGCTTCTTGGGGTTGATGGCCGCGACCGTAGCGTGGCGGGTGTGCGGCCCGCACCACCGCATGGGGCTGTGCGTAGCTGGAATTGTTGGAGCAGCGGTGCTTCTGGTGGCCGATTCGGTTGGCCAGGCAATCTGGGCGCCGGCCGAGACCCCAGTGGGCATCGTGACTTCTTTGGCTGGCATGCCATTAGTGTTGTGGTCCGTCCATGCGTTGGGGAGGAGGAAGCATGCGGCATAAGAGATTTGTTGGCGTGCTAGTAGGACTCATCTTGGCGTTGGCGTTGAGCGCAATAATCGGCATGGGCGTCGGTGCGGTGATGAAACCGCCGGGCGAGGTGATTACCGCCTTCGTTACCGGAGAGCCGCTTATCTGGAAGTACCGCGCCCCGCGGATCTTGGTGGGAATCTGCGCAGGTATTGCCATGGCCGTTTCTGGCTGTCTATTGCAATCCGCGCTACGCAATCCTCTGGCCGCACCAGATACGGTGGGTATTACCTCCGGCGGCGGACTCGCGGCCGTTGCGGTACTTATGGGAGCAGGTGCCCTGCCGGCCCACCTGCTGACTTTTATTGCCTTTATTGGCGCGTTGGCGGGAACTGGGGTGGTTCTTCTCCTCGCCGGACGCGGGGCAAGTGATCCGGTGCGCCTGCCGCTTACCGGGGTGGCGGTATCCTTTGGACTGGGCGCCATCACCGAATTGCTCTTGGTGCGGGCCGCCCCAGAGGCAGGAGCGGCCATGACATGGTTGAAAGGTTCGCTTTACGCCCGCTCGCTTGGCGATGCCACCATTGTCGCCCCCTTTATCCTTCTCGCCCTAACCGTCTCGATGGTGGTGGCAAGACACCTGGATATGCTCGCGCTGGATGATTCGACCATGGCCGGCATCGGCGTGAGCACCAAGATGTGGCGCCTAATAGCAGTAGCATTAGCCGTCATCCTCGGCGCCGCGGGAGTCGCCGCGGCCGGGGTCTTGGGCTTCGCCGGACTCATCGTCCCACATGCTGCTCGCTTGGTTGTTGGCGCGAACCTGCGCCGGCAAATACCCGTGGCGGCCCTGGGCGGCGCGGTCCTTGTGACCGCATGCGATACGCTCGGTCGCTGGGCCTTCGCCCCCACGGAAATCCCCGTTGGCGCGCTCATCGCGCTGATCGGTGCACCGTATTTCATTTTCCTATTGACTCGGCTGACCCGAGTGCGAAACGGAGGCTAGACATGACCCTGACGTGTAGCGAATTAACCGTGGGCTACGGTGGCCCCGATGTGGTCAAGGATGTAAATCTTCACTTATCCAGTGGTCAAGTAACCGCTCTGATCGGGCCGAATGGCTGCGGCAAGTCGACGCTTCTCAAGACATTGGGCCGCCAGCTTACGCCCAGCGCAGGCGCGGTGTACCTCTCGGACCAAAATATCAGCAAGTATTCCTCGCGTGCCTTTGCCCGTGAAGTTTCTTTTCTGCCACAACATCCCGTGGCTCCGGAAGGGGTACTAGTGCGCGACGTCATCGGTTACGGCCGCTATCCCTATACAGGGGCGCTAGCGACGATGCGGGCCGGAGATCATGCAGCGGTTGAGCGTGCTGCCTCGCGTGCTGGGGTGAGCGAGCTTCTCGACGCCCCTGCGGCAGACCTTTCCGGCGGTCAGCGCCAGCGCGTCTTCCTCGCCATGACCTTGGCCCAAGAAACACCAATTACCTTGCTTGATGAGCCAACTACTTACCTCGACCCCGCGCACCAATTGTCCATTTTGGATCTGGTTCGAGACCTCAATGGCGCTGGGACCACAGTGGTCATGGTGGTCCACGATATGGTCCATGCCGCGCGTTATGCCGATCGAATCGTAGCCATGCGTGAGGGACGCATTGTGGCCGAAGGGCCTACCGAGGAGGTAATGACCGCTGAACTCGTACGCGAAACCTTCTATGTTGAGTGTTTAGAGATGACTGATCCATCCACCGGTCGACGCTTTCCCATACCCATTTCCGTGCACGCTCCTGAACTTTCTGGAACCCTAGAGGGGAGAAGATAAATCTATTTAAAGGAGTACGAAGCAATGGCGAATAACCTAGGCCACGAAGTCGACCTGGACCGCAACGAATACAAGTACCTGGCATCTGAAGACTCCGTGTCTTCGGCAGCTAAGTCTGGCACCTCCGCTCAGTCCGGTGCGGCTGCAGCGGGTGCAGGCGCTGCAGCGGCAGGCGCCGCGGGCGCTGCCGGCCTATCCACGCCGGTAGGCAAGCAGGCTGCAGATAATGCAGAATCGACCGCCAGCAAGTACGAGCCGCAAAACCACGTCGTCGCTGGTGCCGACGAAGAGCATGTAGGCTCCGCGCCGCAGCAGCCGGACCTGCAGGAGAAGTTGGACGAGGGTAACTCGGACTACGCACCGAGCCAGCACATCGTGGGTGGCGCGCAGGAAGAGCACATCGGCTCCGCGCCGCAGCAGCCAGATCTGCAGGAAAAGTTGGACGAGGGTAACTCGGACTACGCACCGAGCCAGCACATCGTAGGCGAAGCAAACGAAGAGCGTGTTGCTACTGCGCCGAACCAGGACAACGTCAATGGGCAGCAGTCCTCTGAGCGCCTGGATCAGCTAAAGGGCAAGGCATCCGAGGCTGGTAGCGCCGTCGGGGATGCTTTCCAGCGCGCTAAGGGCTTCGTGGAGGACAAGGCACACGAGTACCAAGAGGAGTCCACGAAGAAGGGCGGCTTCTTTGACCGCGTCAAGGGCGCTGTCCGCGATGCTCGCGAGTCTATTGAGGACAAGCGCAAGAACTAACCAGCGCTGAGATTGAGCCGCTTTCCCGGGTTCGGGGAGGCGGCTTTTGTCGTGTATGCAATCCTGCTAATCGTCCAAGGTGCGGAGGTAGAGTCGGCTAATCAGCAGGCGTCTTGGCACGTCCACAAGTGGGCGCAGGAAGGGGAGGAAGGGCTCGGAGGCGGCGTCGATAAGCAGCAGCGTGCGACCATCGCGCAGGCGCTCAAGGGTGAAGGTTTCCTCGCCGCGCTCGAGGTGTCCGGGGAGGGTGCCGTAGGTGAACCCGCAGCGGCCGTCTTCGTGGAAGACATCGACCACGCGACAGCAAAAATCCCATGGGCCGAGGCCCATGGTGACCTCCGCGCCGAGCTCCACAACGTCATGGGTGGGGCGCACGCGGAAAAGGCCGCTGCGTTGGATTGACCAGCGGAAAAGCCGGTGCGCGGCGGTATCAAAATCAGCGTCGATGACTCGTGACATGTGCAGCTGCGGGAAGCCAGAAGTATCGGAATAAGACAGCGGTGTGACCATGCGCCCAATGATAGGGGAGGGGTGATTACCCCCGAATTCTGGAAGAAATATAACGGCTTGGACACAGTCACAGGAGTTTGCTGATTCCACAAATTTTTCGTGCCAGTATCGAGCTTGCACGATGTTGACAACTGAAAGTAGGTACCTTGATGCTTCGCATTCCGCACCTTAAGAAAGTCCTGGTGGGCTCGGCTTTCGCTGGTGCGTTTTTCCTGGGATCCCCGGCCGCAGGCGCCCAGGAATTGCCCCAACCGGATTTCGATTCCGCAGGGATTATTGACCAGGTCCGAGATGGCCTGGCTGGGGTAGGCATCCAAACCCCGCAGGTGGATAAGAACGTCACCGACGCCGTGGATTCCTCTGTGCGCAACGCGCAGCAAGCCGTGCAGCACACGGTGCAGGAGGCGCAGTACGCGGAGCCGATGACCAACCCGAATCCCATCGGCCTAGCGGAACAGGCCACCCAGCCGGAGTTTAAGCCGCAGGGAACCAATCCAAACTATAAGTGGAAAAATGATGGATTTTCCAAGGTAGCTGCGGGCAAGCCACAGGCTGACTACGTGCTGCACCGCGTGCCGGGCTCGTTCTTTGATGCCCCACGCATTCCAGAAGAATCTGTTGCGGCCATGAATGAGGGCGAGTCGCTTTATGGCCCCGGCACCCCGGTTTATGTCGATGAGAAGATGATGTGCACCCTGACTGTGGCGGGCAACGATAATGCTGGCCGCAAGGTTGGGCTTACCGCTGCGCACTGCGGCAACGTGGGGGATTCGGTCACCTCCGCCGATTCGGAGCAGATTGGCCCGACGGGCACCGTGGTGTCCAAGAATGAGGACCTGGATTACGCCGTCATTGAGTTCGGCTCTAAGGCCAAGGTCTCCCGCTCCTACAATGGCGTAACCGTCAATGAGTTGGGCGGCGGCGTTAAGCCGGGCCAGCAGGTGTGCAAGCAGGGCGTTGCCACCGGAAAGACCTGCGGTGTGACCTATCAGCAGGCAAAGAAGATCCAGGTTAACCAGGTATGCGCCATGATGGGCGATTCCGGTGCACCGCTGTTTGCCAACGGCCGCCTCATTGGCTCGATTACCGGCGGTTTCCTGCCGGTGAATTTCCCGTGCCGCACCCCGCTGCAGGGGCCGGTTCATAACCCAACCGCCGCAAACACCATGGATGCAGTCTTGGCGGATATGAACCGTCGCGGTGGCGTAGGTGCTGGCTTTACATTGCCTGAGGACTAGCCTCGCCAAACCTTTGCCCGCTTTCCCAGCCTTGGGGAGCGGGCTTCGTGCATCTTTGGCTGGTGCTAAAACCACAGCCAGTGGGGTATAGCGTGAATTACTTGCGAGCCATATCCAGAAGCCAGTCAGAGAGCCGCGCGATAGTGCAGCCGTCCTTATTGACACGCATCCGCCGCTAACCCGGATGCGAAACTCTGGGTGGCAGGTGCGTGTTACTTCAGCTGCGCAGAAATTCCTAGCCCTGTATTGCGGCTAGGGCGTGCTTGTGGAGCAGGCCGTTGGAGGCGACGCCGGATCCGCCGTGGGGGCCAGGGTTTCCGTCCAGATCCGTAAAAGTACCGCCGGCCTCGGTCACGATGAGGGAGGGCGCGGCGAGGTCCCACAAGGACACCTCGGGTTCGGCGGCGATGTCTACCGCACCTTCGGCCACGAGGCAGTAGGACCAGAAATCGCCATAGCCGCGCAGGCGCCAGGTCTTGTCCGTGAGTGCGAGGAACTGATCGCGCAGGCCGCGTTCGGCCCATCCGGTCAGCGAGCTCATGGCCAGCGAAGAATCGGCGAGCTTTTCCACGTGGGATACGCTCAAGCGCTTCGGCTCGCCGCCGAAAACGCGGAAGGCACCAGCGCCCTTGGCTGCGTACCAACGGCGGCGCAGGGCGGGTGCGGAAACCACCGAAACTACCGGTTCGCCATCTTCCAAAAGGGAGATGAGCGTGGCCCATACGGGGACGCCACGCACGAAGTTCTTGGTGCCGTCGATGGGATCGATGACCCACTGGCGGCCCTTATAGCAGGCCTCGCCGCCGTATTCCTCACCCAGCACTTCATCGCGCGGGCGGGAGCGCTTAAGGGATTCGCGGATCTGCTTCTCACAGGTGAGATCCGCATCCGATACGGGAGACATATCCGGCTTTTCCTTGACGGAAAGATCCGAGGCCTCGAAACGATGCATGGTCACTACATCGGCATGGCCCGCCAGCTCGAGCGCGAGGCCCAAGTCTTCTTTGAACTTACCCACGGAGCCAATCCTCCATCTGATCCACTACCTGTTTATTGCCGGCCAAGCACCATTCGACGCCGCCGGCCTCTACCTTGCGGGCAGCACCGCCGGCCGCCTCCACGAGGGCTTTGCCGGGGAACCAATCCCAATCCGCCACCGAATGCTGCATCCATGCGCCCCATGTGCCATCGGCCACGGAGGACAGGTCAACAGAACCGGCACCGAGCATACGGACTGTAGCAAAGTTTTCCGCCACGCGCTGCCATGCCCCGCGGATATCCGCATCCACCAGCGAGGTTGGGTGCAGATACGTGGATAGTGAAATCTGCTCGGCCGGCTTCTCCTCTAGACGAGCCACCTCTTTCCCGTCGAGGGAAGTGGGGTAGTCTCGGCCGCCGAACCAGGTATAGCCCATGGCGGGGCGGTGGACGGCGCCGAGGGTGATCCCGGTGGCGTCGGTAAGCGCGAGCGCAGAGCACCAATAATCGGAGCCAGAAGAAAAGTTGTAGGTGCCATCGACCGGGTCAATGACCCAGGTCCGGCCGGACTCGGACTCGCGTGCCGCACCCTCTTCGCCGAGGATGCCGTCTTCCGGACGCACGGCCTCGAGCACGCCCGCAACGAAGCGCTCGGCCGCCCTGTCCGCATCCGTAACAACATCCGAGATAGAAGTCTTTTGCTCTACGTCGACGCCCATCTCGCGCAAGCGCCAGGCCAGGCGGCCGGCGTTATAGACAAGGGCCTGCGCAAGGTGCGCATCCCCGTCATCCGCGTGCGCGACAATGAAGGTCTTGATGACCGCGTCGATCATCTCCTGCAAGCTCGGCTTTTGATCCATGCCCACCATTGTCACCCTAAACGCGGCCGATGGCTAATTATGCCGGCCGGGTGGGTAGGATTGGGGCCTATGCGTCCCGAAGTAACAGCACGGCTCAAGCAATTGGAAACCACCCTGACCACCATCGAGAAGGTCATGGACCCGGAGGCTTTGGCTGCCCGCATTCGGGAACTAGAGGCCCAAGCCGGCGACCCATCCCTGTGGGATGACCCCGCCCACGCGCAACAGATCACCTCCGAGCTTTCCGCAGCGCAGGCCAAGGTCCGCAAGTTGGAATCGCTGCGCGGGCGCTTAGAGGACATGCCCGTGATGTACGAACTCGCGGAAGAAGAGGGCGATACCTCCCTGGCGGATGATGAGCTCGATTCCTTGGAGTCTGCCATCGAATCGCTGGAGGTCACCACCATGCTTTCTGGTGAGTATGACCCGCGTGAGGCGGTTATCAATATCCGCTCCGGTGCCGGCGGTGTGGACGCGGCCGACTGGGCCGAAATGCTCATGCGCATGTACACGCGCTGGGCGGAAAAGCACGGCCACAAGGTTGATGTCTATGACATCTCCTATGCGGAGGAGGCCGGTATCAAGTCCGCGACCTTTGTCGTCCACGGTGAATACATGTACGGTCAGCTCTCCGTGGAGCAGGGAGCGCACCGCCTGGTGCGCATCTCGCCCTTTGATAACCAAGGGCGGCGCCAGACCTCCTTCGCCGAGGTAGAGGTGCTTCCGGTGGTGGAGCAGACTGACTCGATTGAGGTGCCGGATTCAGAGGTGCGCGTCGATGTCTATCGTTCTTCTGGTCCGGGCGGCCAGTCTGTCAATACCACCGACTCGGCGGTGCGCCTGACCCACATTCCCACCGGCATTGTGGTGACCTGCCAGAACGAAAAGTCGCAGATTCAAAATAAGGCCTCGGCCATGCGCGTGCTGCAGGCAAAGCTACTGGAGCGCAAGCGTCAGGAGGAACAAGCTGAGCTCGATGCGTTGGGCGCCGGTGGCAACGCCTCTTGGGGCAATCAGATGCGCTCCTACGTGCTGCACCCGTATCAGATGGTCAAAGACTTACGCACCAATTTTGAGGTGGGCGATCCCTCCAAGGTGCTCGATGGCGATATCGATGGCTTCCTTGAATCCGGTATCCGCTGGCGCATGCAGCAACAAGAAGATCAAGCTTAGGTCCATACTGATCGGGCTGAATTGAACGTGAAAAGGCCGAACTGAGGGGAGAAAATCCTCAGTTCGGCCTGATCTCTATGGACTTAACCCGCGTAGTCCATCGGCGCGCCCGGTCCCAGCGGGATGCCGATGAGGTACCAGATGACGAAGAAGGCGAACCAACCCACGATCATGCAGAGGGAATAGGGCAGCGCCAGCGACATCAAAGTACCCACGCCTGCTGGCTTGTAATAGCGCTGCAGGAAGGTCAACGCCAAGGCGAAGTAGGGCGACATTGGGGTGATGATATTCGTTGGGGAGTCGCCGATACGGAAGAGCATCTGGGAAACCTCAGGCGAGACGCCCACATACATCATCATGGGCACGATGACCGGGGCCATCAGGGCCCACTGGGCGGAACCGGAGGTGATGAAGAGGTTGAGCAGTGCAACCATGGCCACGAGTGCCGCAAACATGACTAGAGGCGGCAGGGACCAGTGCTGGAGCAATTCGGATCCCTTAATCGCAGTCCATACGCCGAGGTTGGACCACTCGAACCAAGCCAGGAACTGGGCGACGGCGAAGAAGAGGACCAGCATGGGAACGAGGGTCTCGATGCCCTTGGCCATAAACTCCGGAACATCAGCAAAAGACTTCACGGTGCCTGCCACCAGGCCGTAGACGATGCCGCACACCAAAAATGCCAAGGCGATCGGCACCGCGATGGCGCTAATGAGCGGCGACTCCATGAAGCTATCCCCTTGGCTTGCCAGCGGGGAGCCGGGGATAAAGAGCAGGGCAAAGAAGGCGGCAAGGAAGAGCACGAGCGCGATGCCGGAAGCAATCAGACCGCGCTGCTCGTTGGGCTTGATGCGCATCGCCTCTTCATCATCGGTGAAGTCGTACTCCTCATCCTCCTCTGAATTTGCGCCGGCCCCACCGGCGGCCTTGGAGAAGGACACCTCTTCGTAATTAATGTGGTCGTGGTCCACGAGCTCGCGGGCTTTTTTGACCATGAGGAATTCCGTGACCGCGGTAATGATGAGGGAGAGCACCACGGCAGAAGGGATGACAAAGAAGATATTGGCCAGTGGGCTGACCTCATATTCTGGGGCCACAAACTGCGCGGCCGGGGTGGAAATACCCGCGAGCAGGAGGTCGGTGATATTCAGAATCAGCGAGGCATTAAAGCCGGCAGACGATGCCGCAAAGGCCACCATCGCGCCCACGATGGGGGAGCGGCCCACGGCGTGGAAGGCCATTGCGCCCAGCGGGATCAGGATGACGTAAATGGCATCAGAGGCCACGGAGCCGGTCACGCCGGCCAGTGCCACCACGAAGGTCAGCATCTTGGCGCTGACCTTGGTCACCATCGCGCGCACCAACGCGGAAAGCAGGCCAGACTGCTCCGCCACGGCCACGCCGAGCATCACGGCAAGGATGACGCCGAGCGGCGGGAAGCTGGTGAAGTTCTCCACTGCATCAGTAACCATGCGTGAGATATTCTCGGTGGTCAGCAGGGATTCCACTTCGATGGTCTCGCCGGTCTTGGGGTCCTCAGCGGTCATGCCAATGAGGTGCCCCAGCCACGAGGTCACAGCGACTATGGCTGCGAGGATGACGAAGAGCCAGAATGGATCCGGCAGCTTATTGCCAATCTTTTCTACAGTGCCCAGGAAGCCGCTTGCAGAACGTGGTTTTTCTTTAGTTTCGGTTTCGGCCATTGTATCGGCACTTCCTGTCGATCGGTCGGAACAAATTAGTGTCTTAGACCACATTACTTAAATACAGTTCACAGCGTGGTGTCAACTTTAGTTGCTACAGTGATTCGCGTGATTAGATTCGACAACGTGACTAAGGCCTACTCCGCCGAGTCTCGCCCAGCGCTCGATGGGGTGTCTTTCGAGATCGCTGATGGTGAATTCGCCTTTCTCATCGGCCCGTCCGGCTCCGGTAAGTCCACTTTCCTGGAGCTCATGGTGCGCTATAGCAATGTGACCAAGGGCGATATTTATTTTGATGACTTCCACGTCAACAAGCTTTCCGGCAAGCAGATTAACGTGCTGCGCCAGTCCATTGGCTATGTTTTCCAGGACTTCCGCCTGCTGCCCAAGCTGACGGTGTACCAAAACGTGGCCTTTGCGCTGGAGGTTATTGGCAAGAGCAAGTACCGCATCTCCACCTCGGTCCCGCAAGTCTTGGATCTGGTGGGCCTAGAGGATCGCCGCGATGCTTATCCGCACGAGCTTTCCGGCGGCGAGCAGCAGCGCGTGGCCATTGCGCGTGCGGTGGTCAATCGGCCGAAGCTGCTGCTTGCCGACGAACCCACGGGCAACCTCGATCCCTCCACCGCCGACGAGATCATGGACTTGCTGCTGGGCATCAACCGCCGTGGCACCACAGTGGTGATGTCCACCCACAATGCCCGCGCCGTCAATGGGGCACGCAAGCGCGTGCTGGAGCTGCGCAATGGAGTCCTCGTGCGCGATGAGCACGAGGCGACGTACGAGGGGGAAGCATGAAGCTAGGTTTTATTTTCCGCGAGGCCACCAAGGGTCTCGGCCGCAACCTGACCATGACCATCGCCATGATCATCACCACCGCTATTGCGGTAGGCCTCGTTGTTGCCGGCATCATGGTGACCAACCTGACCAAGGACACCAAGGAGATCTACCTCGACCGCGTTGAGGTTATGGTCCAGCTTAACGAGGATATTTCCGCTGGTGACCAGGATTGCGTGACCCCGGCCTGCGCGGATCTCCAGGGACAGCTCGACGCGGATGATTCCGTCGAGTCCGTGGAATACCGCAACCGCGCGGAATCCTATGAGCGATTCAAGGAACTCTTCCAAGACACCGACCCCGTCATGGTGGAACAAACCTCGCCCGATGCGCTGCCGGCAGCGTTCCACGTGCGCCTGAAGGATCCAGAAGACGCTTCTGCGATCGATGCGATTAGGGATAACCCGGCGGTAGAGGATGTCGTCGACCAGCAGCAAGAAGTGCGCGATGCCGCAAGCAACCTGGACTCTATCCGCAATGCCACCTTTGTGCTGGCTATTGTGATGTCCGTGGCGGCCATCTTCTTGGTGGCCAATATGGTGCAGATCGCCGCGTTCCACCGCACCCGCGAAACGGAAATCATGCGCATGGTGGGCGCGAGCCGGTGGATGACGCAGGCGCCGTTCGTACTGGAAGCAGTGCTGGCCTCGCTCATCGGCGTGGTCTTGGGTGGTGCCGGGATTTTCCTGGGCAAATCCCAGGTGGTAGACCCATCCCTGCAGGGACTGTACGAATCCCAGCTGCTCGCCCCCATGAAGTCTGGCGACCTCTGGATTGCCCTGCCTCTCGTGGGCTTGCTGGCGCTGGTGGTCACCGCCGTCACAGCACATATCGCCCTGCGGTCCTATGTGCGCAAATAGCCCGTTTGCCGGGCCGGCTAAAAGGGCACTACACTGCCATAATTATGGCTAAGAAGGGCAAGAAGAATAAGAAGGCGGCGTCCGGCGAGGCAACGCTCGCTACTAACCGCCGGGCCCGGCATGACTACAAGATCCTCGAGGAATACGAGTGCGGCATCGTCCTGCTCGGCACCGAGATCAAATCCCTGCGGGAGGGAAAAATCTCGCTTAATGATGCCTTCGCTACCATCGACGATGGCGAGGTGTACTTGCGTAACCTGCACATTCCGGAATATTCCATGGGCTCGTGGACGAACCACAGCCCGCGGCGCACCCGCAAGCTTTTGCTGCACCGCCGCGAGATCGACAAGCTTTACGGGCAGGTGCGCAACGGCAATAAGACCTTGGTCCCGCTCAAGGTCTACCTCAAGAATGGCTACGCGAAGCTTTCGCTCGCGCTGGCTCAAGGTAAGCAGGACTATGACAAGCGAGAGGATATTAAGCGTCGCGACCAAGACCGCGAAATTTCCCGCGAGCTCGGCCGCCGCGTGAAGGGCATTAATGTTTAAGACGGCGAAGGTTCACGACGTAGTAAAGGGTGAGGACACCATCCATGGCACTGGGGTGCTGGTGGATCGGATGTGGCCTCGGGGCGTCGCCAAGAGTGACTTGGCCTACGACGAGTGGTTCAAGGACGTCGCGCCGAGCCCCGAGCTGCGCAAGTGGTGGAACCACGACGAGGATCGCTTCGACGAGTTTGCCCGCCGTTACAAGGCCGAGCTCGATGACAATGACTCCGACGAGCTCGCCCAGCTGCGTGCGCTTGCCGACGCCACCCTCCTCTTCGCCGCCGCCAACCGCACGGTCAACCATGCGGTGGTCCTCAAGGAATGGTTAGAGGAGCACTTGAGGAAATAAAAGCGGGTGGGGTAGGGTTGAACGAACCGTAGGGAAGATGCACTATCCCGTCCCTACAGCATGGGGTTGATTTGGTTTCGACTTCGTGCACTGCGCCAGGGGAAGCGTGCCGGTGCAGGCTAACGACCACCGTATAAGCGTCGTAGCAACCAATAAACGCAGAGAAGAACTCTCAGCGTGACTACGCCCTCGCTGCCTAAATACAGCGACGCGTGTCTGTCAGCCTAGGTTTCGTTCCTGACCTAGATCCTGGCATCGACTAAGGAACTAGCCGGCTGGCTGTGTCATCAGGACCAGTCGGGACTCTTACTGGTGACTGGGCCCATCATCCGGACGTGTTCGCCCGATCCGGAGGGCCGAGCAGAGATTCTGTGCGGACTGCGCACGGAGAAGCCCTGGCAAGGTGACGAAGGACCCGGGTTCAATTCCCGGCAGCTCCACCGAAAGGCCCCCGAGAAATCGGGGGCCTTTTTCCATGCAATGGCTTTTAGATCTGCGAACCCTCTCCTGCAGCACTGAGAGGAGGCAATCTCGCAGTGGACTTGGGGCCTTCTATACGGCTTAAGTCGCCCACCGAATCCTGCCTACTGGCGCGGAGTAGTCGGCATGTAGTGCGGAAAAGCCCCGAAAAATCCGACCTGTACTGCGGGTTTGTGTTGTTTGGCGGGGTTGGACTACATTAATCGAAGTCGCCGCGAGGTAGCCGGGAGGTTACTGTTGAGCGAATTTCGTACGGACTTGGTTCGATGATTTGACAGGGTTCATTGAGTTGGGTAAGTTTGTACGAGCCGCCAACGAGAGGTTAACGGTAGGTTAATTTTTTGTGGTGTGCGGATGATGTTTGAGAACTCAATAGTGTGCCAATGTACTTTTTATTTTTTGTGTGCATGGTTG